>JAVXWR010000584.1:0-2918 GCA_032230725.1 Actinomycetota bacterium | reverse complement strand
CGACGGCGACCGACGCCGAGATCGAGGCCGCGACCCGCGGCGCGCAGATCCACGACATGATCGCCGACCTGCCCGAGGGCTACGACACCGTCGTCGGCCCGCGCGGGCACCGGTTCTCCGGCGGGGAGCGCCAGCGGCTGGCGATCGCCCGGACGCTGCTGCGCAACCCGCGCGTGCTCGTGCTCGACGAGGCCACCTCCGCGCTCGACACCGCCACCGAGCGGGCCGTGCAGGAGGCCTTCGACGCGCTCGCCGCGGGCCGCACCACCCTGACGATCGCCCACCGGCTCTCCACGGTCCGCGAGGCGGACCGGATCGCGGTGCTCGACCGCGGCCGCGTCGTCGAGTCCGGCACCCACGAGGACCTGGTCTCCTCCGACGGCCGGTACGCGGCGTTGGCCGCGTAGAAGCTACGGTCGGCGCCCATGGCGCCCACGGGGCAGCAGTACGAGATCCGCTCGGGCGACGCGCGCGCCGTCGTGACCGGAGTCGGGGCCGGTCTGCGCGCGTTCGTCGTCCGCGGCACCCACCACGTCGAGACCTACGACGAGGACGCCGCCCCGCCCATGGGCGCGGGCTGCGTCCTGCTGCCCTGGCCCAACCGGACGGCGGGCGCGCGCTTCACCTGGCGCGGCGAGACCCACGACCTCGAGGTCACCGAGGCCGCCCGCGGGCACGCGATCCACGGCCTCGTCCGGCACCGGGCCTGGAGCGTGGTCGTCCACGACGAGGCCGCGATCACCCTCGCCGTCGACGTACCGGGCGGCGCCGACCCCGAGGCGCACGGCTGGCCGCAGCCGCTGCACGTCGAGACCACCTACGGCGTGGACGGCGACCGTGGCGCGCTCACCGTGTCGCACTCGGTGACCAACACCGGCGACGGCGACGTGCCGGCCGGGATCGGCACCCACCCCTACCTGCGCGCGGGCGACCACCCCTCCGACGACTGCACGCTCCTCGTCGCCACCGCCACCGTCCTCGACGTGGACGACGCCCTCGTCCCCACCGGCCCCGCCCGTGAGGTGACCCCGGGCGAGTCGCTGCGCGGGGGCCGGCCGGTCGCCGAGCTCGACCTCGACACCTGCTTCGGGGCCAGCGGCGGGGTGGCGGGTGTGCTCGCCGAGCTGCGCGCCCCCGACGGCACCGGCACGCGCCTCTGGGGCGACCGCAACGTCACCTGGGTCCAGGCCTTCACCCCGGACAGCCCCTTCGGGCGGCCGGGCAAGGCGGTCGCCGTCGAGCCCATGACCTGTCCGCCCGACGCGCTGAACTCCGGCACGGACCTGGTGGTGCTCCAGCCGGGCGCGACGTGGACGGTGCGCTGGGGGCTGGAGGCGCTCCCGTGAGCGTGAGGGACGCCGCGGGACCGAGCTCGGGCCGCGTCGTCGTCGGCGGCGAGGCGCTCGTCGACCTCGTGCCGGTCGAGCAGCGCCCGCTCGCCCCGCTGGCCCCGCGACTCGGCGGCGGCCCGTACAACGTCGCGATCGGGCTGGGCCGCCTGGGCACGCCGGCGACGATGCTCACGCGGCTCTCGACCGACGCCTTCGGCGACGCGCTGCTCGAGCGCCTGCGGGACTCCGACGTCGACGACGCGCTGGTGCAGCGGGGCGAGGAGCCCACGACGCTCGCCGTCGTCACCGTCGACGGGTCCGGCGCCGCCCGGTACTCCTTCCACGTCGCCGGGGCCGCGGACCGCCTCGTCGCGGACCCGGGCGAGCTGCCCGCGGACACCGTCGCCCTCGCCGTCGGGACGCTGTCGCTCGTGCTCGAGCCCGGCGCGTCGGTCTACACCGACCTCGCCCGCCGCGCGGCCGACGCCGGGGTGTTCGTCAGCCTCGACCCGAACATCCGCGCCGCCCTCGTCACCGACCCCGACGCGGTGCGCGCCCGCCTCGACGCGATCGCCGCCCACGCCGGGCTGGTCAAGCTCTCCGACGAGGACGCGCGCTGGTGGGGTCGCTCGCCGGCGGACCTGCTCGCGGCGGGGGCCGCCGCGGTCGTCGTGACCCGGGGCGCCGAGGGCCTGGTCGGGCACACCCGCGACGGCGAGGTCGCGGTCCCCGCGGATCTGTCCCGACCGGTCGTCGACACCATCGGTGCGGGCGACTCGGTGCACTCCGGGCTGCTGGGCCACTTCCACGGCCACGGCCTGCTCGACCGCGCCCGCGTCGCCGCCCTGGACGCCGACGGCTGGCGCGAGGCCCTGGGCTTCGCGGCGCGGGTGGCGAGCTGGACCTGTGCGCGGGCCGGGGCCGAGCCGCCGACGCGCGCGGAGCTCGACGACGAGGCCCGCCCGCGTCCTGAATCGTGATGGGTGCCACTTCGGGTGGTGCCGCTCTCCGTGATGCGGTGATCGCGCGCCGGGCGCTACGGTTCGCGCAGCGTACGACGCCCCACACCCGCGGGAGTTCGCCTCGGGGGGACGCCGCTCCCGATCCCGGGGTGGACCGACCGTCCCGCCGGGGCCGGTCGGACGGCCCCCGGCTTCGAGTCCCTCCCGCACGACACGCGTGAAGAGGGATGCACGACATGGCCGACGACGGCGAGAAGCGCACCGCCACCCTGACCTACCCGGGCGGGGAGCACACGATGGAGATCGTCGAGGCCACCGAGGGGGCCTCCGGTGTCCAGCTCGGCAAGATGCTCGGCGAGACCGGCCTGATCACGCTCGATCCCGGTTTCGTCAACACCGGGTCCTGTCGCTCCGACATCACCTACATCGACGGCGACGCCGGCATCCTGCGCTACCGCGGCTACCCCATCGAGCAGCTGGCGAAGAGCTCCACCTTCGTCGAGACGAGCTACCTGCTCATCTACGACGAGCTGCCCACGCAGAAGCAGCTCGAGGACTTCACCGACCAGATCCAGCGGCACACGATGCTGCACGAGGACCTCAAGAAGTTCTTCGACGGCTTCCC
>JAVXWR010000911.1:0-2770 GCA_032230725.1 Actinomycetota bacterium | reverse complement strand
CCGAGGGCGCGTCGAGCAGGGGCCGACGGAAGTCGAAGGAACCGGATCGGCGCCCCGCACCTCTGAACCATGACGCCTCATGGCAGGAGGAACCGATGGACCCCACCGATACCGAGCTGTTCTCGATGCTGCTCGAGCACCTCGCCGAGGTCGGGGAGGTGGTCGAGGACCGCGATGCCGGTGTGCTCCACATCAGCGGCATGCCCGGCCAGCGGGCCACGCCGATCCGTCTCCACCTCACGCCCGAGCTGCTGGGCCGGGCGCTCCGGGACCTCGCCCCGGACTACGCCGAGCAGTTCCCGCTCCTGAAGCCGCTCGAAGCGGCCTTGATCGCCTTCTGGATACACGTCCTCGCCGCCGTCGAGGAAGCGGGTCCCCGCACGAGCGACCTCGAGCTGTGCCCCCCGTTGGGGCGCTGACGGGCAGCCGCCCGCGCGAGCCGGCCCGACCAGCCGTCGGGAAGCAGGGCACGACGAGGAGAGCGCGGGCGCTGGGGACCATTTTGAGTGGCCTGCCGCGAAGCAGGGAGAAGGAAGCTCCCGCATGGCCTCGGTCGTGCGTGTCCGAGCCTAGTCGGAGCGCCCTGCCGTCACGACGGGATTAGCGCACCGAGTCGCTCCAGCGTGATCGACTCGGCGTGCTCGGGCAGTCCCTCGACCGGCTCCACACCGAGGAGCTCCTTGCGGTGCGCGACGAACGGTTCCGGTGGCGGTCGTGAACGGTGCGCTCGGCCTCGAGGGATTCCAGGATGCGTTCCTGATGCGGGCGGGGGCCGGACCTCGAGGCCGGAGAGTTCGAGAACGCTGTGCCTCCCCCGGCCCGGGCGCCGAGGGCGCGGTCAAGGAGGTCGGCGTCGCGGTCCGGGTCGTAGGGCCGGAACTCGTGGTTGTTCCAGTACGTGTTGAAGGTTGCTTCGACTTCCGGTCGAGGGCCGGGGTCGCCACCGAGGAGATACGGACGTTCCATTCCAGGCCGTCGACCAGCGCGGACTTCGAGAGGTTCGAGCTGCCGACGTAGCCGGTGTCGAACCCGGAGCGCCGGCGGAAGAGCCACGCCTTGGCCTGCAGCCGCGTCGACTGCTCCTCGAACCTGATCTTCACCTCTGCGCCGTAGCGATGGACCAGCTCATCGACGGCGTGGCGTTCGGTGCCGCCGAGGTAGGTCGTGGTGAGGACGCGGAGGGGCTTGCCGCGGGCCTTGAGGTCGTCGAACTGGTCGGAGAGCAGCCGCATGCCGTGCCACTTGACGAAGGCACACAGCAGATCGACGCGGTCCGCGGACGCGATCTCGGCCTGGAGCTCGGCACCGAGGGACGGCTCGTCCTTGGTGTCGGTGAGCAACGCAGTGTCGGACAACGGCATGGCCGGCCGGACGACGCGGTGGACGCCGGGCGCGACAGACACGGCCAGCAACTGCTCGAGCGTGACGACGGTGTCGTCACCGCTGCCTTCGAGGAGCTCCACGATGCCGTTGACGAGGGCCTGGCGACGTGGCTCGTCGTCGTGGGCGGACAGGGAGCGGCGAACGATCTCGGCGACGTGGCGGGCCAGGACGTCGGGGGCGGCCGCCTTGTCGATCGAGCCGAAGGTGGCGGCGCCGGCCGGCAGCGCCTGCAGGTGGCGCTCGAGACCCGCCGTTCGGAGAGACTCGTACAGCCCGTCGTCAACTCCCCCCAGCACCGGGGCAGCCTGCCACGTCCGGCCGCACCATCCTGCGATGGCCAACTCGGCTGAGGACTCGAGGCAGCCTCGTCGGTGAACCACCCCGCGGGAAGCCTCAGGCCACGACGATCTTGTTCCCGGTTTCGAACTCTATCGGCGGGTGCCGACCCGGAGCACTGTGCCGGCGCCGCCGGTTGTGCCAGATTTGTGCTCGGGGCGACCCTCGAGTGTTGAGTCGAGCACTCGGCCCGTATGGCCCGACGAAAAACGGTACAGGAGTGCAGCGATGAGCGCGTGGTTGGTGGGCCATGTGCCGTCGTGGCTGTTGTTGATCGGCGTCATCGTCTTCGTCACCGGACTGTCGGTGCTCGTTCAAATTTTCGTTCGCCGTCGGTTCCCGGGGCTCGCGGCCGAGGAACACAACGACGTCCTGCGCTTCGCCGCTGGCGTCATCGTTCTGGTGTTCACCTTCTTCATCGGCTTCGTCGTCTCTGCCAGGTGGAGTGAGATCAATGCCGCAGATGGACGAGCGCGCGCCGAAGGGGCGTCCGGAGTGCAATTGGCCAATCGCCTGCACGTCTTCGGCGAGCCGGACAGCGAGCGTATACGAGTGGCGCTCCTTCAGTACGAGGAAGCGGCCGTGATCGAGTGGGACGTGGCGGCGAGCGGTGGGTCCTATCCGCCGGCCGACCGAGCGTCCAACGATCTGCGTTCCGCCTACGAACAGGTTCAAGCGAGCAACGATCTGCAGAAGACGATGCTCACGAGCTCGTTCACCGATCTCGACAATCTCAGCATGGCTCGCACCGAGCGCGTCCTCCAAGCACGATCCGACGTGGGACCGCCCTGGCCACTCTGGGCGGTGATCTTGTTGACCACCGCGGTGTTGCTGGGCTGTGGCATCATCTACGGGGTAGCGAATCCCGCGTCCCATTTCGCGATGGTCGCCGTTCTGGCTGTGCTCGTGGGCACGATCCTCTTCCTCGTCCTGATGCTGTCGCATCCGTACCTCGGTCAGATCGCCGCCTCCCCCGAGCCGCTGCGCGAGGTCATTCGAGCACTGTCCCCGAACCCTCCGTGAGTGGTCGGCCGGCGCTCCTCGCTCTCTG
>JAVXWR010000566.1:0-4026 GCA_032230725.1 Actinomycetota bacterium | reverse complement strand
CGTCAAGGACCGCTACCTCGCCGTCGGCACCGCCACCTCGGCGCTCTCCCAGCACCTGGGGCGGGCCCCGACGATCGCCGAGATCGCGACCCACCTGACGCTCACCCGCGAGGAGGTCGCCGAGGCGGTCGCCGCCCACGGCTCGTACCACCCGGCCTCGCTCGACGAGACCCTCGGCGAGGGCGACGACTCCTCCCTCGCGAACATCCTGGGCTCCGTGGACCCGGAGTTCGACCGTGTCGAGGTGCGCGAGCTCGTCCGGTCGCTGGTGGCGAGCCTGCCACCGCGCGAGCGCACGATGCTCGCGCTGCGGTTCGTGCACGAGCAGACCCAGGCCGAGATCGCCTCGGTGCTGTGCATCTCGCAGATGCACGTCTCGCGGTTGCTGACCCGGACCCTGGCCCAGCTGCGCAGCCAGGTCGAGGCGCAGATCCGCGCCGAGGAAGGCGACGGACCGCCGGTCGCGGTCTGACGGAGGGTGTCGGATCACGCGCGCGTGCCCACTCATCCGGGGGTTCGAACACCCGCGCCGACATCCGAACGTGACGGTCTGGTTACGACAGGTCGGATTTCCGTGAGTTGTCCGCCCCAGCGCGCCGTTGATCAGGTTTCACCCGATATGTCCGGGTCGCGCGCCGGGCCACTGGTGCGCACCATCTCCTGACCGAGCGCGGCGGCTCCCACCGACGCGCCCGCCGCCGAGCCATCCACGCGACCCGGGGAGACCCATGTCCACCACCGCCGAAGGGCCCGCGCTCACCACGGGCACCGGGCTGCGCCGCACCGTCGGGTTCAGCGCGCTGATGTTCATCTCGCTCGGCTCGATCATCGGGTCGGGCTGGCTGCTGGGTGCCCTCACGGCCGCGAAGTCGGCAGGCGGCGCGTCGATCCTGTCCTGGGTCCTCGCCGGGGTCATCGTCATCCTGTTGGCCCTGGTCCACGCCGAGCTCGGATCGACCTACCCGGTCGCCGGCGGCACCGCCCGCTACCCGCGACTGGCGTTCGGGTCGATCGCCGGGTTCACGGCGGGATGGGTCGGATGGATCCAGGCCGTCGCGATCGCGCCGATCGAGGTCGAGGCGGCACTGTCCTACCTCGACCACATCCTCCACGGCCTCGTCGACGACAACGGCAACCTCACCGGCATCGGGTTCCTCCTCGCCGCCGTGCTGATGGTGCTCTTCACCGGCGTCAACCTGCTCGGGGTCGCCTGGCTCGCCGAGACGAACCGGATCACGGTGCTGTGGAAGATCGCGATCCCGGTGCTCACGGTGATCGTGCTGATCTTCGTCTCGTTCCACGGATCGAACTTCGTCGCCGGCGGCGGCTTCGCCCCCTACGGCGCGCACGGGGTGTTCGCCGCGCTCCCGCTCGGCGTGGTCTTCGCGCTGCAGGGCTTCGAGCAGGCCGCCCAGATGGGCGGCGAGGCGAAGGACCCGCAACGTGACCTGCCGCGGGCCCTCATCGGCGCGGTCGCGCTCGGCGTCATCATCTACCTGGCGCTCGAGGTCGCGTTCGTCGGTGCCCTCGACCCCGCCAACCTGGTGGACGGCTGGGCCAACCCGATCGGCAAGGGGGACTTCGGGCCCTACGTGACCATCGCCACGGCGCTCGGCCTGACCTGGCTGTCGATCCTGCTCTACGTCGACGCCTTCATCTCGCCGGCCGGCACCGGCCTGGTCTACGTCGCGACCTCGGCGCGCCTGTCCTATGCGCTCGGCCAGTCCGGGTTCGCACCCAAGCAGCTGTCGAAGATCTCCAAGCGGGGCATCCCGTGGGTCTCGACGGTCGTGGCCTTCGTCGTCGGGATCATCGCCTTCCTGCCGTTCCCGAGCTGGCAGTCGCTGGTCTCGCTCGTCACGTCGGCGACGGTGATCATGTACGGGTTCGCCCCGTTGACGCTCGCGGCGCTGCGCAAGGCCGATCCGGACCGGCCCCGGCCCTACCGGATGCCTGCGGCGGGCGTCATCGCCCCGCTGTCGTTCATCGCGGCGAACGAGATCATCTACTGGTCGGGGTGGACGACCCTCTGGAAGCTCTACGTCGCGATCGTCCTCGGCTTCGTGCTCTTCGCGATCTACCGCGCGGTGCAGTCCTCGCGGAAGGGTGTCCCGCCGGGCGCGAAGGACCTGCAGCTGCGGTCCCTCGGCTGGATCCTCCCGTGGCTGGCCGGGATCGGGATCATCTCGGCGCTCGGGCAGTACGACGGGGCCGAGATCATCCCGGAGTGGGTCGACCTGATCCTGGTCGCGGTGTGGTCCCTGGTCATCCACTACCTCGCCGTGCGGATGGTGATGCCGCGCGAGATGGTGGCCGCCCAGATCGAGGTCGAGGCGGAGGACGCCGCGGCGGAGCCGCCGGAGCTGCACGCGTAGTCCTCGAGTTCGCCGGGCATGACGGGCGGGTAGGCGGTCGAGATGACCGCCGCCCGCCCGTCGTCGTCTCCGACCGCCCGCGTCCGGGAGCTGCTCACGGGGCTGCCCGGCCGCGCCGTCGACCGACTGCGGCAGGCCTGGGTCCGGATCGCGATGGACGGCGTCGTGGCCGTGGTGGCCTTCGTGCTCGCCCAGGTCGTCCTGCGCCAGCCCACCCCGATCTTCGCGCCGATCGCCGCGATCGTCTGCCTCACCGACAGCGCCGAGAAGCGGGGCCAGCGGGCGGTGCGGCTGCTGCTCGGCGTCGTCGCGGGGGTCATGGTCGGCGAGGGCGCCAAGCTCGTCGTCGGGAGCGGCTGGCTGCAGGTGGGCGCGGCCGTCGTCGTGGGCATGCTCGTGGTGTCACTGGGCAGCATCAACCCGTTGGCGTTGCTGCAATCCGGGATCGCCGCCCTGCTGGTGGTGGGGATCGGCTCCTCGCAGGCCGGGTGGCAGCGGCTGGCGAGCGCGCTGATCGGCGGGGCGCTCGCCCTGATCGTCAGCCAGGTGCTCGTGACGCCGAGCCCGATCGGCCGCCTCGCCGACGCGGCCGCGACGGCGCTGCGCGGGATCGCCGACGGGCTCGACGACGTGGCGGGGGCACTGCGCGCCGTCTCCGGCGGTGACCCGGAGGGTGCCGGGGCGGCCCGACGCGCGGCGGAACGGCTGCGGGGCGGCCACGCCGTCGTGGCCGCCGTCCTCGAGGCCCGCGACACCTCCGAGCGGCTGGCCCGGTCCACGGTGCGGGGGCGGCGCGAGCGGGCGCCGCTCGCGGTGATGCTGGAGCGGCTGCGCGGGCTCGAGTACGTGCACGCGGGGGCGGTGCTCCTCGCGCGCACCGCCGCCGACGTGGCCGAGCGCGGCGACGAGGTGCCCGCCGACCTCGTCGACGGCGTGGCCGACATCGCCGGGGTCGTCCGCGCACTGGCCGACCATCCCCGCGAGGCCGACCCGGTCGCGGGGCAGAGCTGTCCGCGCGACGCCCACGGTCTGGCCGACGCGCTCGCCCGCACCGACCCCGACGCGCGGTCCTCGGGCCCGGCCCGGCTCGCGTCGCAGCTGCACCTGCTCGCCCAGGACGTCGACGCGCTGACCGACCCGCCGCGCACGCAGCCGGTGGGCTGACGGGCTGCCGGCACGGCAGGATGCCGCCGTGGCGAAGGACGAGGACGAGGACGCGCCGGAGGCCCCCGACGTCGAGGACGCCGCGGACGAGCTCTACGGCCTGCACCCCGACCACTTCGTCCCGCGCCGCACCGAGCTCGTGAAGGCGGCGCGGGCGGCGAAGGACCGGGACGCGGCCAACGCCATCGGCGCCCTGCGCAAGCCCTCGCTCGGGGCGTGGCTGGCCAACGTGCTGGCCCGCGAGTCGCCCGGCGAGGTCGCGGCGCTCGAGGAGCTCGGCGCCTCGCTGCGCACCGCCCAGGAGGAGCTCTCCGGCGACGCGCTGCGCACCCTCACCCGGCAGCGTCGGGAGCTCGTGGGTGCCCTCGTCGCGCGGGCGCGGCGGCTGGCGCGGGCGGACGGCGTCGGGGTCGGGGACTCGGTGGCGCGCGACCTCGAGAACACGATCGCCGCAGCGCTGGCCGACGACGGGGCCGCCCGCGCGTTC
>JAVXWR010000542.1:0-4721 GCA_032230725.1 Actinomycetota bacterium | reverse complement strand
GTCGGCGAGGCGGTGGCCTCGGCGGGGGAGACCGTCGCGATGCTCCCGCCGCAGTACTGCACCTTCCTGGAGCTCTCGCAGTACCGCACGGTGGCCGACGTCCTCGACGCCGCCGACCGTCCCATCCCCGAGCCGGTGATGCCGGATCTCGACACCACCGCCGACCCGGTCCGTCTCCTGCTGCCCGCGCGCTACTCCGAGCTGAACGTCTGACGGAGGAGTCGCTACAGCTCGCCGGTGAGGAACTGCGCGCGCCCGTGCCCGAAGGACCAGTCGTCCTTCGTGTTCTCGGTGACCGAGACGATGAGGTCTCCCGCCCGCACGAGGCCCTCCTCCTCGAGACGCTTCGCGAGCGCCGCGTAGAGCGCCGCCTTCTGCTCGCGGCCCCGGCCCTGCTGGGTGACCTGGATGATCGTCACGCCGTCGGTCCGCTCGATGCCGAGCCCGGTGTCCTCGGCGATGATCTCGTCGGCCTCGTGCTGGTGGATGACCTGGTAGCGGTCGCCGGGCGGGGCGGCGAAGACGTCGAGCATGACCTCCTGCACGGTGTCGGCGAGCCGGCGGACGTCCGCGGGTGAACGTCCCCGGACCAGGTCGATCCTCACCAGTGGCACGTCGGGGTGTCCTCCCTGTCGGTGGCGCGTCGTGGACGGAGTGCCCGGCCCGGACGCTCCCGAAAATCCGGTCACCAGGTCACAGGCAGCGCCTCGATCCCGTGGATGAGGGCGTCGCGGCGGTACTCGAGCGCCGCCGGGTCGACGGCGAGCGCGAGCCCGGGGAAGCGGCGCAGGAGCGCCGCGAACGCGATCCGCAGCTCGATCCGCGCGAGCGGGGCCCCGAGGCAGTGGTGGATGCCGTAGCCGAAGGCGACGTGGGGGAGTGGCTCCCGGGCGAGGTCGAGCTCGTCGAGGTCCCCCGCGGCCAGCGCCGGGTCCCGGTTGGCCGCGCACAGCGACGCGGTGACCAGCGTGCCCGCCGGGATCTCGTGGGTCCCGACGACGACGTCGCGGGTCGCCATCCGCGGGAACCCCGCGGACACCGGCGAGACGATGCGCAGCATCTCCTCGACCGCGCCGTGCAGCGCACCCGGGTCCGGGTCCTCGACGGCGCCGCGGAGCAGCGCCATCTGGTCGGGGTCGCGCAGCACGGCGAGGGTCCCGAGGGCGATGACGTTGGACGTGGTCTCGTGCCCGGCGATGAGTAGCAGGTTCGCCAGGCCGGCGAGCTCGTCGTCGTCGATCCCGCCCTCGGCCGCGGGCCGGTCGCCGTGCTCGCGGACCAGCGTGCCCAGCAGGTCGTCGCCGGGGTCGCGCCGGGCCCGCTCCACCAGGCCTGCCATGTAGGCACGGGAGGCCCGGACGACCTCGGAGCGCTCGCCGGGGGTGAGGTCGGAGCGCAGCGTGCGCCCGGCGCGCTCCTGGAACCCGGCGCGGTCGGCGTAGGGGACGCCAAGCAGCTCGCAGATCACCAGCGAGGGCACGGGCAGGGCGAAGTCGGCGACGAGGTCCGCGGGCGGCCCGGCGGCCGCCATGGCTTCGAGGGCGTCGTCGACGACGGCGGCGACACGGGGCTCCAGCGCCTTCATCGCCCGGACCGTGAACCGCGCGGTGAGCATCCGCCGCAGCCGGGTGTGGTCCGGCGGGTCCAGCGCGAGCAGCATCCCGCTGCGGCGACGCTGCATCTCCGCCGCGGTGAGCTCCTCGGTCATCCCCGGCGGGGGTGGGACAGCCTCGAACCCGAACGCCGGGTCGCCGTGCACCGTCCTGGCGTCGTGGAACCCGGCCACCAGGTCCGCCCGGTGGCCGGCCAGCGTCGTCACCGGGCAGACCCCGTCGTGTTCGCGCAGGGCGGTGACGTCGGGGTCGGGGTCCAGCCCGTCCCGGCGCAGGCCGAGCGGAGGCGCGGGTGTGACGTCCGGATCGATGCTCAGGCTCACGACCTCGACCCTGCTCCATCGGCCCCCCGGGAGGAAGGGCACTCCGACCTTCCGCCGTCGGTGGGTGTCGGGGTCCATTGGTAAGTAGTGCGGTGCCCGCGCCGCCGCCGTGGGACACCGACCGCGAGGTGTGGCGCTCGGCGGCCGAGGACTCCCCGGACGATCTGCGCGCGCTGTGGGAGACCTCGGTGGCGCTCCCCCAGCGGGTCGCGGAGGCGCTGGCCGACGGGTGCCTCGACCGGCTCGCGACCGGTCCCCAGCCGCCGATGAGCCTGCGGTGGATCCTCGTGCACATGATCGAGGAGTACGCGCGGCACAACGGCCACGCCGACCTGCTGCGCGAGGCGGTGGACGGTGAGACCGGCGAGTAGCGCTCACACCCCGCGGAACACCGGGGGCCGCTTCGCGAAGAACGCGTCGTTGCCCTCGGCGAAGTCCGCGGTCTCGAAGAGCTCCACCTGCACGCGCTCCTCGGCGTGCAGGGTCTCGGCGAGGGTGGCCGGCGGGTCCGCGAGCAGCCGCTTCGTGGCGGCGAGGGCCAGGGGTGCGGCGAGGGCGAGCTCGGCGGCCACCGCGTGGGCCGCCGCGAGGGACCCGCCGTCGTCGACCAGCTCGTCGACGAGCCCGAGGGCGTGCGCCTCCTCGGCGCCGACGATCTTCCCGCGCAGCAGCATCCGGCGCGCCGGCCCGGGACCCACCCGCCGGGGGAGGGTCCAGTGCAGCCCGGAGTCGGCGACCAGCCCGACCTTGCCGAAGATCGCGCCGAAGCGCGCCGATCGCCCGGCGACCACGTAGTCGCACGCCGCCGCGAGGGACGTGCCGGCCCCGACCGCGGCACCCTCGACGGCGGCCACCACCGGCAGCGGGCCCTCGACGAGCAGCGAGATCACGTCGGCGACGAGGTGCAGCCGGTCGCGGGCGTCCGCGCGGTCACCCCGCGGCATCGAGGCGAGGTCGCCGCCCGAGCTAAACGCGGTCCCGGCCCCGGTGACGACCAGGGCCCGGCACCCGTCGTCGGCGTGCGCGTCCTCGAGGGCGGCCCGCAGCTCCCGGCGCAGCGGGACGCTCAGCGGGTTGCGCCGGGCCGGCTCGTTCATGGTGAACGTCCGCACCGGGCCGTCGTCGGAGACCAGGACGAACGGTTCGGTGTCGGTCATCGCTCACCCTCGCGCCGGGCCGGGTCGAGACCCATCATGGCCCGGCCGGCGAGGGGCCGCGCCCGGTCAGACGTCGGCGTTGCGGGTCTTGCGCAGGTGTTCGAGCGACTCCCCGTAGCGCTCCAGCACGGCCGCGCGGACGTCGGGGTCGTTGCGCGGCACCGGCTCGATGAAGACCTGGTCGATGTCGTTGAACTCGTCGTGCAGCTCGTTGTCGAGGCGGACGCACGCCCGCTCGAGGTCGCCGGCGGACAGATCGTCGTCGAAGTCCACGCGGGCGCAGAGCAGGACGCTGTCGGTGCCGGTGAGCATCGACTGGAGGTCCACGACGCTCACCACCTCCGGGGCGGCGTCGAGGTGGTCGAAGATCGCGCGCAGCACCCGCGGCTCGGCCGAGCGGCCGATGAGCAGTGCCTTGTTGGAGCTGCCCAGGGAGAACGCCACCCCCGCGAGCAGGAGGCCGATGAGGATCGAGGCGATCCCGTCCCAGACCGAGGAGCCGGTCGCGCGGTGCAGCGCGACTCCGATCGCGGCGACGGCGAGCCCGAGCAGGGCGGCGGTGTCCTCGAAGAGCACGCTCTTCACCGTCGGGTCGTCGGAGAGCCTCAGGTAGCGCCGCAGGGAGAGGTTCAGCTCGCGCTTCTCGCGCCACACCTGGCGCACGGCCTGCTGCCAGGAGACGCCCTCGATGATCGCCGAGAGCCCGAGGACGGCGAACGCGACCCACGCGTACTGCTCCTCCGCCGGGTCGGGCGGGTTCTCGATGATCGTCCGGATGCCCTCGTAGATCGAGTAGGTGGCACCGGTCACGAAGACCGACACCGCGGCGATCATCGACCAGAAGAAGCGCTCCTTGCCGTAACCGAAGGGATGGTCGCGGTCCGGCCTGCGCACCGAGCGGCGCAGCGCGGTGAAGAGCAGCACCTCGGTCGTGCAGTCCGCGACGGAGTGCGCGGCCTCGGCGAGCATGGCCGACGAGCCGGTGAGCAGCCCGGCCACGAGCTTGAGCACCCCGACCAGGGCGTTCGCGGCGAACGCGAGGACCACCGAGAGCGTGCTCTGGCCCGACGACGACTCCTCGTCCTCGCGGCCCTCGTCGGTGGGGTCCTGGGGCTCGGCGACGGCGGTGTCGTCCCGACCGCCCTCGGAGTTGCCGACGGCCATGGGTGTTCCTCCTGCCGCGGGCGGTTCGTCCCGCGAGGACCGCTCTACCCGCTGCCGACGGGTCGCACGCGGGAACCGGGCGGTCGTCTCACCCGGCCCCGTCCACGGGACCGTGATCGCCGCCCACACCGCGACGACGAGGGCCGCCTCGACGAGCAGGTACCACGGCCACGGCGCGAGCACGTCGAGCAGCGACACGGTCTCGGGCTTGTGGTCGAGGTAGCCGTAGTTCCCGCCGGTCGCCACGTTGACCACTTGGGCCGGCAGGGCCCAGCACACCGTCGCGAGCAGGGCGAACCGGTAGTCCCGCCACGCCGGGCGGTGCCGCAGGCCCCAGGTGAGCAGGACCGCGATCCACACGACGAGGACGTGGTCGGCGAAGAACACCAGGAACGAGGGGGCCGGGAAGTCCCCGCCGCCCAGCGCCGGGGTCAGCAGGGCCCGCACCGACAGCGTCAGGCCCC
>JAVXWR010000536.1:0-6397 GCA_032230725.1 Actinomycetota bacterium | reverse complement strand
GACCACAGCCGCATCATCCGCTACGCCCAGCACCAGGACGCCTATGCCGACCTCGCGCCCGCCGCCTACGACACCTGGCACGACGTCGAGCGCGTGTCCGGTCAGCGCCTGGTCACCGAGACCGGCGGGCTGGTGATCGAGGACGTCGACGCCCGCAGCGGCGCCGACACCGGCACGCGGAACATGGACGGGTACCGCGCGGTCGCCGCCCGCCACGGCACGGTCCTCGACGAGATGGACGCGAAGGCCGTGATGGCCCGCTGGCCCCAGTTCCGGCTGGCCGGCACCGAGCAGGCGATCTTCCAGGAGCGCTCCGGCATCGTCGACGCCCGCCGCGCGAACGCCACCCACGTCGCGCTCGCCCGCGGGCACGGCGCGCAGATCGAGCAGAACACCCCCGTGCGCGCTCTGCACCCGACGCGCGACCACGTCGAGGTCGTGACCGACGACGAGGTCTACCGCGCCGAGCAGGTCGTCGTCACCGCAGACGCCCGCACCAACGAGGTCCTCGAGGGCGTCGGCCGCGAGCTCCCCCTGACCGTGCTGCAGGAGCAGGTCACCTACTACGCCACCCCGAACCTGCTCGACTTCTCCCCCGAGAACTTCCCGGTGTTCATGTGGCACGGCACGGAGAACTTCTACGGCTTCCCGGTCTACGGCGAGGTCGCGACGAAGCTCGGCCAGCACATGGGCGGGCACGAGGTCACGGCCGACTCCCGGACCTTCGAGGCCGACCCGCTGCGCCGCAAGCGCCAGGAGGAGTTCCTGGCCGACCACGTGCCCGGCTTCGGCGGCCCCGAGCTCTACACCAAGACCTGCCTGTACACGATCCCGCCGGACCAGCACTTCGTCATCGACACCGTGCCCGAGGCGCCGAACGTGCACGTGGCGGTCGGCGCGGGGCACGCCTACAAGTTCGCGTCACTGATCGGGCGGATCCTCGCCGAGCTCGCGACGGCCGGGCGGTCGCGGCACCCGATCGGGACGTTCACCCTCGACCGGCCGGCCCTGCTCGACCCGCACTTCGGCCGCGAGTTCCATGTCTGACGGCTCCATGTCCGACCTGACCCGCGACCTGCGCTGGACCCTCCCCCAGCCCGCCTACACCGACCCGGACGTCTTCGCTGCCGACGTCGAGCACGTCTTCGCGCGGGCCTGGACCTTCGCCGGCCACTCCTGCGAGCTCGGCCCCGGCGACTGGTTCCGGGTCACCCTCGGACGCGACCAGGTGATCGTCGTGCGCGACCACGACGGCGTCCTGCACGCCCACCACGACGTGTGCGCCCACCGCGGCTCCCGGGTCACGACGGCGGAGCGGGGCACCGCGAAGGCCTTCGTGTGCCCGTACCACCAGTGGGTCTACGGGCTCGACGGCTGCCTGCGCTCGGCTCGGCTCATGGGCGAGAACTTCACGACGACGGGGGTGCGGCTCGCCCCGGCCGCGGTGCGCGAGGTCGCGGGGCTCGTCTTCGTCTGCCCGGCGGCGACGCCCGACGAGGCCCCTGCCTTCGACGGGTTCGCCGAGGCCGCCGCCCGCCACCTCGCCCCGCACGGTCTGGAGCACGCCCGCGTCGTCGCCCGCGACCGCTACCGGGTCGCCGCGAACTGGAAGACGCTCGTGGAGAACAACCGCGAGTGCTACCACTGCCGCGGCAGCCACCCGGAGTTCTCGCTGTCGAACTTCGAGGACGGCACCCACGGCGACGTCCGGCCGAATCCGCGCTACGATGCCGCGCTGGCCCAGGCCCGCGCCCGCTGGGAGACCCGTGGGCTCCCGACCGACGAGGTCAGCTTCCCCGGCGGGTCCTGGTACCGGTTCACGCGTCTGCCGCTGCGCGAGGGCTTCACAACGGAGACCCTCGACGGCCGCCTGGTCGCGCCGGTGATGGGGACCCTGCCCGACGAGGACGTCGGGAGCCTGCGCGTCGTCGGCCTGCCGAACCTGTGGGCGCACGCCAACGCCGACTACGCGATGACGACGCGGCTCACCCCCGTCGACGCGGGCACCACGGACGTGGAGGTCTGCTTCCTCGTCCACGCCGACGCCCGGCTCGACGACGCCGACGTCGAGGCCCTCACCGCGGTGTGGCGGGCGACCTCGGAGCAGGACTGGGCCCTCTGCGAGGCGGCCTACGCCGGGGTGGCCTCCCGCGGGTACCGGCCCGGGCCGCTCTCGCCGGTGGTCGAGGCGTCGGTGGCGTCGTTCCTCGACTGGTACACCGCTGTGCTGTCGGGCCACGGCAGCGTGGAGCGGCCGGGGAGCGCCGCCTAGAAGAGCAGCTCGAACGTCACGCGCGGGTGGTCGGGGTCGCCGACCACCCGCGCGACGACGTCGCGGGCCTGCTCGGCCACCGGGCGCTCGTCGAGCGCGGCGAGGTAGAGCCGGTGGTGGGCCAGTGACGCCACCGCCGCGTCGACGAAGCCGGTGACGTCGACGGCGTGCCGTGCCGCGGGTGAGTGCCCGACGACGACGTGGCGCACCGCGTGCGGCTCGAGGCGCTCGCCGTCGAGCTCGGGGTGGACCCAGCGGTTGCCGGCGTCGCCCACGGCGTCGATCGCCGCGCGCCCGACCGCGCGGTGGTCGGCCGAGTTCCAGCCGACCGACCTGCCGTCCGGGCCGGGCCAGCCCTCAGCGTGGTTCAGCGTGACCACGAGGTCCGGGCGCACCTGGCGGACGACGCGGGCGATCTCGCGGCGCAGCGCCACGCCCTCCTCGACGACCCCGTCACGGTGGTCGAGGAACCGTACGTCCTCGACGCCGACCTCCGCGGCGCTCGCCCGCTCCTCCGCCTCGCGGGCGGGCCCGGCCTCGGCGGGCGGCATCGTCGCGATCCCGGCTTCCCCGCGCGTGACCAGCAGGTACGTCACCCGCTTCCCGGCGGCCGTCCAGGCGGCGACCGCCGCGGAGACGCCGTACTCGAGGTCGTCGGGGTGGGCGGCGACGGCAAGGGCGGCCGTCCAGTCGTCGGGCAGCGGCTCGGGCTCCATGACCACGACCTTCCACCCTCGACCGCGGTCGAGGTCCAGTCCGGTCACGAAGCGTCGACCAACGATGACCTCGGTGTGAAGGGCGCGCCGCGAGTGGGTAGGTGCTCCGAGACCCCGGAGCCGACCGTGACGAGGTGACCGCATGACGGACACGAGCGCAGCACCCACCCCCGCGGCCGGGACCGAGGAAGGGCGTCCGGACTCCGGGCTGCACAAGGCCCTCGGCTTCTGGTCGCTGCTCGCGGCCGGTCTGGGCAGCGTCATCGGCTCGGGGTGGCTCTTCTCCTCGCTCTACGCCGCGCAGGACGCCGGGCCCGCCGCCATGCTCGCGTGGGTCATCGGCGGCGCGCTGATGCTGCTCGTGGCGATGGTCTTCGCCGAGCTCGGGATGGCCAAGCCGGAGTCCGGCGGCCTGGTGCGCTACCCGATGTACTCGCACGGCGGGCTGACCGCGGGCATCGTCGGGTGGGCGATGTGGATCAGCTACGTCGGCAACCCGCCCACCGAGGCCGCCGGCGTCGTGCAGTACGCGGCCTCCTACCTGCCCGGGGTCTACCACGGGTCCTCGCTGACCGGGCTCGGGATCGTCATCGCCGTCGTGCTCATGGCGGTGTTCGTGGCCCTGAACTGGTTCGGCGTCCTGCTGTTGGCCCGGTCGAACACCATCGTCACCGCGATCAAGATCCTGATCCCGACGACGACCGTCGTGCTGCTGATCGCCTCCGGGTTCGACTCCTCGAACCTCACCGACCACGGTGGCTACGCGCCCTACGGCTGGGGCGCCGCGCTCTCGACGATCGCGACGGCCGGGATGGTGTTCGCCTACACCGGGTTCCGCAACGTCATCGAGCTCTCCGGCGAGGCGAAGAACCCGCGCCGCAACGTGCCCCGGGCGCTGATCACGACCATCGTCGTCACCATCGTGCTCTACCTCGGCCTGCAGCTGGCGTTCCTCGGCGCGGTGCCCGCCGGGCTGCTCGGCGGCGGGTGGCACGGCGTCAACTTCGACTCCCCGTTCGCGAACCTCGCGATGCTGCTCGGTCTGTCGTGGCTCTCGTGGACGCTGATCGCCGACTCGATGCTCTCGCCGTCGGGGTCGGGCATCGTCTACACCGCGGCAAACTCGCGCAACGTGTTCGGACTGGCCAAGAACGGCTTCTTCCCGGGGTCGCTGACGACGCTCAACGCGCGCGGCATCCCCGCCCGGGCGCTGGTGCTGAACTTCGTGATCGGGCTGGCCTACCTGCTGCCGCTGCCGAGCTGGCACTCGATCATCTCGGTCACCGGTTCGATCGCGGCGTTCACCTTCCAGATCGGGGCGGTGTCGCTCATCGCCTTCCGCGCCTCGGGGCTGACGCGCCGGGACACCCGGCTGCGGGGCATGACGGTGATCGCGCCCGCGGCCTTCGTCGTCTCCTCGCTGGTGGTGTTCTGGACCTCCTGGTCGAAGCTCTGGATCGGCATGGTGATCATCGGGCTGGGCATCGTCTGGTACGCCGTGGTGTGGCTGCGCTCGAGCCGGGCGGTCTCCGAGCTCACCGGCGGGACGTGGCTGGTGGTCTACCTGCTGGGTCTGACACTCCTCTCGGCGCTCGGCAGCTTCGGCGGCGCCCATGTGCTGCCGGCGCCGTGGGACTCGGTGGTCGTCGCGGCGTTCTCGCTGGCGACCTACTTCTGGGGCTGCCGCAGCGGGACCGCGTACATGACGGCGCGGCCCGAGATGGTCGCGCGGCTGCGCGCCGACGCCGACCACGACCGCGGCGACGCCCCCGAGGAGGCCCTCGCCTGACTCAGCCGTCGAGGAGCCGTACGAGGGTCGTCGGCGCGACCTGGCGGTACGCGTCGGCGGCGATCCCGGCCAGCTCGGTCTCGTCGAGGGCGTCCGGGCCGGCCAGATCGAGACGCAGCCCGAGCCAGCCGCGGTGCCCGACATAGGGCGGGACGAAGAAGCGGGCCGGCTCGGCGGCGTCGAGCTCGGCGGTCACCCCGGCCGGCGCGGCGGCCCAGATCGCGGTGTGCGGGTCGCCGTGGTGGTGATCGGCGAACATTACGAACGTCTTCTTCCCGCGCACGAACCAGGCGGGCGCGCCGTGACTCGGGCGCTCCACGACCTCGGGCAGCACCAGGCACGCGCGCCGCACGGCGGCGAGCAGGCGTTCGACGTCGGACACCTCGCCTCCTCCCGTCGGGTCGGGATCCGACCATGCGGGGGCGGCGGGGCAGAAGGGCCGACGGTGGGTCGTGTCCGTCGGGCGAGGCCGGCGGGCGGTGGCGCGGGCGAGGCCGGCCATGATCACGGCTTCCGGAGCGACACGCCCAAGGATCGGCGCGACACGCCCCCGAAGTCGTGATCTTGGTGGCGCGGGCGTCAGCGCCTGGTTCTCGCGGCCGCGCGGCGGGCCGAGCGGGGCTCACGGGCGGCCGCCTCGCCCGCTTCCTCGGTCGCGTCGGCCCGTGCGTGGCGGCCGGCGTCGACCGGACGGGCGCGGGTGGGGCGGTCCGGCGACGACAGGTCGCGCGGCGCCGGGGTCTGCGGCTCCTCGCGACCCCGGGCCGGGAGGGGGTCCGCGGGGGGCGCGCTGCCGAACGTCAGGGCGCTCGTGGGGCCGGCGGCCGGCGTCCGGGCGGCGACGCTCGGGAGCGAGGGCGGAGTCAGCGGATCGCTGGTTCCCCGGGCCGGGGTGGGGGTCTCGGCGGTCATGGATCGGGGCGGGGTGGGGGTCTCGGCGGTCGCGGACCGGGACGGGCGCCCGGGCGCGGTGCGCCGGCCGTGGTCGATCGTCGGGCGCGGGCCGGCGGGCAGGTCGGGCTCGGCCGACCGCGGGGTGGCCGGGGGCGTCGCCACCGGCTGCGGGGTCGGCGGATGCGGGGTGGCCGGGCGCGGGGTGGCGCGCTCGGGCGCCTGCCGTGGTCGGGGCACCGCGTCCCCCCGCGGCACGGGCGCCTCGTCGGTGGGGCCCGGGACCGGCGGCATCGGGCTCTCCGCGCCCCGCCGGGTCTTGCGCGTGCGGCGGTGCGACGTCCGGGTCTCCCCCGTCGACGACGTCCGGGGGTTCGGCGTGCGCGTCCGGCCCGTCCGCGTCGAGGACGACCCGCTCGCGGTCCCGCGCGGCTGTGGCACCTCCGCGTCGGGGGCGGCGGCACCCCGGCGCTCCTGTGTGGAGCGCACCCGGCCGTCCCGCAGGGGCGAGCGCCCGGCGGCCCCGCGTGACGACCCCTCGGGCGAAGTGGTCGCGATCTCCGCCGACAGGACGGCCCGCACCGCGTGCCGGTCCCTCGCGCCGGTCCGGTCGGAGCGGGACGACTCACGGGGCAGGCGCGTCGTCGGCTCGTCGGGGTCGGCCGCCGCCTCCCGAGCAGGCGCCCCCGCCGGAGCGGGCGACGACGCGGCGAGCCGGGCCGCGAGGGC
>JAVXWR010000535.1:0-5749 GCA_032230725.1 Actinomycetota bacterium | reverse complement strand
TCGCGGCCGAGGGGACGGCGATCGCCTGGCGCGACACCCTCGCCGAGGCGTAGGCGAGCCACCGGAGGTGTCGTGGGCCTGCGGAAGACGTCGACCACCGACCGCGAGCCGCCGGTCGCGTGGTGCGCGCGGTGCGACGGTGACCTGGCCGTGCTGAACTTCCTCCGTGACTCCCGAGGCGCCGCGCCCCGCCGAGCGCCGGCTGGTCCACGTCCTGTTCGTCGACGTCGTCGGGTTCACCACGCTCGTCGAGGACCTCGACGCCGAGGACGTCGCGCTGCTGCAGGAGCACTACTTCCCGCAGGTCGCCGGGCTGGTCGCGGCGGCCGGGGGACAGGTCGAGAAGTACATCGGCGACGCCGTGCTGGCCACCTTCGGGCTGCCGGTGCTGCGTCCCGACGACGCCGGGGCCGCGGTCCGCGCGGGGCTCGCCGTCGTCGAGTCGCTGGGCGGGCTCGAGACCCGGCTGGGGCTGGCGGGGGGGACGCTGCGCGCGCGGGTGGGGGTGCACACGGGCGAGGTCGTGGTGACCTGGGCGGCCGACGGGAGCTGGCGGCTGTCCGGCGACGTGGTCAACACCGCCGCCCGCCTGCAGGCCGCGGCGGAGCCGGGCACGGTCGTCGTCGGCCCGGACACCGCGCTCGCCGTCGAGGGGGCGCTCGAGCTCGTCCCGCTCGGCGAGGTCGCCCTGAAGGGAAAGGCCGAGCGCGTCCGCGCCTGGCGGGTCGACGGTCGGCGACGGGGCCCGCTCCCGACGCCGGGCCCTTCCGCGGCCGGGCGGGCGACCTCGCGGCCCGCGACGCCGCGCACCGCGACGCCCGCGGCGCCGAGCGGCTCACCGTGCTCGCCCCGCGCCGGACGCCGTGCTGACCATCCCCTTCGGGGCGATCCCCGCGCCGTTCGGGCTGTGCGTGTTCACCATGGAGGCCGGGGTGCACGCCGATGACCTCGTCGCGGCGTGCGGCCGCGACGAGCCGTGGGGTGACGACGTGGTCCGGGCGACGACGATCGTGCTCCCGCCGGTGTTCCCCGTCCTCGCGGGCGCCCTGGGCGAGGCGCCGCCGCCGGAGGGCACCGTGCTCGCGCTGCGCGGCCCCACGGTCGACCTGCGCTTCGCGCTGCTCGACGGCACCTGGCAGTCGGCCCCCGACGAGGACCCGACGGCCACCGTCATCGGCACGGACGACACCGCGGTGCTGCGCTTCGCGCTCGGACGCACCGGCGCCGGCGACCCGCGGGTGTCCCTCGACGGCGAGACGGAGCTGGCGGCGGGGTTCAAGCGGTGGTTCCCCGGGCCGTGACACTCCGGCGAGCGCAGGACTCTGTGCAGATCGACGCGTCGCACACACACTCCGGTCGAGCGGGCAGAGGACTTTGCAGAGATCGACGCGTCGCGCGCAGGTCTGGTGAGAATCGGGCCGGGCTTCGGTCGGGAGTGTGTGTGCGGCGCGCAGGTCTGGTGACGACCGGGCCGGGGTTCGGTCGGAGTGTGTGTGTGCGGCGCGCAGGTCTGCTCCTCGACCGCCCACGGCGGTCGGTCGCTGTGTCGCTTCGGTGACACAACGGGGGTCGAGCACGAGACGGACGCGCGCGCCGGTCCGGGAGAGGGTTCTCCCCGTACCGCACGCGAGCGGACGAGGAGGCCCGGCGATGACCGTGACGACGGACTCGGTGATGACCGACCCGGTCGCCGCCGTCACCGGCATCCTCCCGGACCGCCCGCGCCGAGCCCCCCGCCCGTCCGAGGAGCACGCGATGGACGCCTACGCCCTCGCCGAGACGGTGTTCGGCCGCCGCCTCTCCGTCACCGAACGCCGCGAGCTCGACCGCTTCTGGCGCACCGACTGGGCCGAGCACCGCCTCGTGCTCGACGACGCGACCGACCGCTCGCTCGCCGCCACGGCGATCGCCTTCGGCACCCCGGTCTTCCACGGCAGCGGCCCGGGCTACGCGCTGAGCTTCCACCCCGACGTGGAGGTCGTGCGCTCGGTACGCCACGCGCTCGGGCGCCCGTCGTCGTGGGTGCCCGCGGTGACGACCACGCGGTCGCTCCTGCCGACCCTGGTGGACGCCGAGGCGCTCGACGTGCCCCTCCCGGAGCTGATGGCGGCGCTCGACGAGCGGCTCGTCCGTGGGCCGGTGGCCCTCACCCTCCCGGCCGCATCCGACGTCCCGGCGCACCTCACGACGCGCGTCGACGGGGTCGCGACGATCGAGGTCGTGGTCCCCGGCGAGCGCTGCGCGTCGGCGGCCTTCCTCGCCGCGACCCTCGAGCGGGCCGGGATCGGCCTGCTCGCGACCACCCGCCCGTACGCGACGTGCCCCACGACGGGCCGGCGTGGTCCGGTGCTGGAGCGGGTCTCCGACGTCCAGCGCACGTTCGGACGGATGCGTCCCGGCGCCGTGGTGCTGGCCCACCGCAGCGAGTGGCGGGCGCGGCGACGCCACTCGCCGCTGCACGGCGCGAGCTGAGCCGGCGTCTCGTCGATCACCGCCGCCCCACGTGCGTGTGCCGCCGTGGGCGGCGGGCATCCTGATCGTCATGAGCGAGAGGCCCGTCGTCCCCGCCCCGTCCTTCGCCGTCACCGGCGCCACCGGTCAGCTGGGGCGCCGCGTCGTCGACGGCCTGCTCCGGCGGGGGATCCCCGCGGGCAACGTCTTCGCCCTGGTCCGCGACCTGGAGAAGGCGAAGGACCTGGCCGACCTCGGCGTCGGCATCCGCGAGGCCGACTACGACCGCCCCGACACGCTCGGCCCGGCGCTCGAGGGCATCGAGCGCCTGCTGCTCGTCTCGAGCCCGGACTCCGCCAACGCCGTCCGGCAGCACACCGCGGTGATCGACGCCGCGGACGCCGCCGACGTCGGCTTCGTCGTCTACACCAGCGTCATCCACGCCGACGAGACCGAGCTCGTCCTCGCCCCGAAGCACGCCGAGACCGAGGACGTCCTGCAGGGCTCCGGTCTGCCCTTCGCGGTCGCCCGCAACGGCTGGTACACCGAGAACTACACCGCCCGGCTCGAGGAGTTCCTGGCGCGCGGCGAGATCGTCGGGGCCGCCGGGCAGGGCCGCATCTCCGCCGCCACGCGGGCGGACTTCGCCGAGGCCGCGGTCTCGCTGCTCACCGGCGACATCACCGACCAGCAGGGCTACTGGGAGCTCGGCGGCCCGGCGTTCACCCTCGCCGAGCTGGCCGAGACGATCACCGAGGTCACCGGGACAACGGTCGTCTACCGCGACCTCTCCGTCGAGGAGCTCACCGACCACCTCGCCGGCGCCGGGATGGACCGGGCGACCGCGGAGTTCGTCGCCTCGCTCGACGGGTCCGCCGCGCGGGGCGAGCTGGAGACCGACAGCCCGGCGCTCGAGAACCTGCTCGGCCGGGCGCCGACGCCGCTGGTCGACGCGGTGCGGGCCGCCCGGCTCTGACTCCCGCGCCGCGCCGGTGGGCGCGCCACCCCGCCGCGACCGAACCGGACGAATCCCTGGACGATGGTGACCATGATGTCGTCCGGGCCGGAGGCCCGCGCCCAGCACCGCAGCCGGTTGTCGCAGTTGGTGGCGATGGTGGCCGGCAACCGGCCGTGGCGCATGGTGCTGGGGATGCGCAGCGCGCTCGCCGCGGTCCTGGCCACCAGCGCCTATCTCGTGATCACCTCGACGGTCTGGCAGCTCGCGAGCGCACTGAGCTGGACCAAGCTCGTGGTCACGATGGGGGCGGCCGTCGTGATGATGGTCGTCTGGATCATCGGTGCGCACGACCTCTGGCGCCGGCCCTCGCAGGTCTCCCAGGACGACGACCCGGCGGTGCTCAACGCCTCGACCGTGCTGACCCTGCTCCTCGGGGTGCTCACGATGGCCGTGGCGGTGTTCGCGTTCAACATCGTCGCGACGTTCTACTTCCTCGAGCCGCCCGTGTTCGGAACCGACGCGTGGACCGCGCAGGGCGCGAGCGACCACGTGCGGCTGGCGTGGCTGTCCACGGCGTTCGCCACGGTCGCTGGGGCCCTCGGTTCGGGGCTGGACAGCGACGCGGCGGTCGAGGCGTCCACCTACAGCGACGACGAGCAGCGCCGGCGCGAGCGCTCCAGTGTGGACGACGGTGACCGGGACGGCTCGTCGAGCGCCGACCCTGCGGAACGGGCCCGGTAGCCCGCCTCCGCGACGGCGGCCAGCCGGGTGAGGCTGTGCTCCATGTTCGCGTGGAGGTCGTCGGAGAGATCGCGGACGCCGAACGCGAGGCGGAGCATCACGTGCAGCCCGCGCGGCACCGGCTCCAGGACCTCGTAGGAGTGCTCCACGGAGGTCCCGTCACCCTCGGGCTGCAGCCGGTAGCGCCAGCGGATGCTGCCGCCACCGCGCTCGGTGCGGGTGAACGCGAACTCCCGGCCCGGGTCCGCGACGTCGACGACGGGGCGGTTGGTCCAGCGGAACCAGCGCCGCCGGTTCCGCGCGGCGAAGCGCGCCCCGACGGCCGGGCCGGTGGCGCCGTCGAGCCAGGTGCAGCCGACGACCTCCGGACTCCAGTCCGGGGTGCGGGTGACGTCGGCGACGAGGTCGTAGACCTGCTGCGGGGAGACGGCGACGTGCCGGGTGACCTCGTCGTGCGTGAGGCGCCGGAGCGCCATCAGAACGGCACCTCCTGGGCGAGCAGGCCCTCGCCCGGCAGCCGCCCGCCGAGGGTCCGGCAGAACTCCACGGCGTCGAGGGTCAGCTCCTCCCCGGCGCTGCCGTGGGTGAACTCCCCGCCGCCGGGGCCGGTGAGGTGCAGCCGGAAGGGCTGACCGTGGCGACGGGCCCACTCCGCGACGACGTCGGCGACGATCCGGCCGTCGTGCGCGGGGGTGAGCTCGAGCGGGCGGCCGGTGGCGGTGGCGACGTCGATGCGGTGCATCCAGGTGTCGCGGGTGAGGACCACGTCGAGGAGGAAGGCGAATCGCCAGGTCTCGGTGGTGCCGTCATGAAGCTCGTTGGGCATCGGCACGGCGCGCAGCAGCCGGCGGGTCCCGCGCCAGCGCGCCTGGACCGGCCCGGCCGCGCCCATCCGGCTGATCAGCTCGCCGGTCGTGAGGGAGGCGTTGGCCCGGACCTGGCGGGCGGTCATCGTGTCGATGAACGTGGTCCCGGCCTGCTGCGCCCGGCCGGCGCCGATCATCGTGCGGGCCATGAGGGGCAGGCTCGTGAACGTCTCGGTCATGCCCAGGACGTGGCCGGCCAGCGCGCGGACGTCCCACGCGGTGCAGTCGGTCGGCCGGGACCAGTCGGGGGTCCGCAGGTCACGGAGCAGCGCCACCATCCGGGAGGTCTCGGTGCGGGCGAGCTCGACGGTCTCGGGGCGCTCGATCGGCCGGTGGTCCTCGACGCGGGTCACCGTTCCTCCTGCGGTCGGGGCACGGTCGTCGGTGCTCACGCGAGGCTCCGTTCGGTCTGCGCGGCGAGCCGCGCCTCGTAGGCGTCGGCCAGGTCGGTCAGGGCGCGGGCGCAGTCGCCAGCGAACGCGGGGCCGTGCATGAGGGCGAGGGTGCGCGGCTCGAGGGCGGCGAGGCGGCGCAGCGTCGGGGCGGTGGACGCGGTGAGGGCGGTCGCCCCGAACATGTCCTCGGCCGCGACCGCCGGCCCGACCAGGTCGGTGTCGTGGACGATCGCCGGGCCGTCGCCGACCTGGGTGAACAGGTCGCCGCAGAGCAGCGTGCGGGTGGTCTCGTCGAAGAGCACCTGCGCCTCCCAGCCGTGGGGCACGTGCGGGGTGAG
>JAVXWR010000518.1:0-5333 GCA_032230725.1 Actinomycetota bacterium | reverse complement strand
GCCGCGGGCGGACTCCAGGACCGCGCGGTCCACGGCCGTCAGACCGGCGACCGTGTTCCGCAGGACGGTGTAGAGCGTGTAGATCGTCAGCACGAGGATCGCGGTGGTGACGCCGAGCCCGGTGATCGGGAGGAACAGCACGAAGAGCGCGAGCGAGGGCACCGTGAGCACGGCTGCGGTGATGAGCAGCGAGCCCTCCCGGATGCCGGTGGCCCACCAGTCGAAGCTGAACCGGTTGGGGTTCGGCTCGCCGGTGGACACGATCAGACCGAGGGCGATGCTGATGATCGATCCGATGGCCACGCAGTAGAAGACGAACTGCGCGTGCTGGAAGGTGAGGTTGAGGATCTGCGCACTGTTCTCGCCGAAGTACTGGAAGACGTTCACGACACTCCTTCCTTTCTGGTCGGAGGGGCGGGCGGGGTGGACGGGGGGCGGCGCGGTCGTGGGGTCCGGGGCGGCGGACCCGCTCCGGAGGGCGAGACGGGGGCACCCCGGGCGCCGAGGGCGGTCTCGAGGTCGGCGGCGCCGCGGAGCACGCCGGTGCTCACCTCGGTCAGGACCGGGTCGATGCGCGAGTCCGGGCCGCCGACGGTCACGGCGGCGACCACCCGGCCCGCGGCGTCGCGCACCGGCGCGCCGACCGCGAGCAGGCCCCGGTCCATCTCGTGGCGGGCGAGCGACCAGCCCCGGTCGCGGTCCTCGGCGAGGCGCACGACGAGCTCGTCGAGCGAGCGCGGCGCGGCGGGTCCGGTCGCGGCCAGGCCCTCGGGGACCAGCAGCCGGGCGACGGCGGCGGTGTCCAGGTCGAACAGCAGGGCGCGTCCTCCCGCGGTGCACGACAGCGGCATGGTGCGCCCGACCCAGCCGACGGCGCGCAGCTCGCTGTCCGGCGCGGCGGTGGCGACGGTCATCGCGCTCCCGCCGCTGCGCACGCACACCTCGACGCGCTCGCCGAGCAGCGCCGCCTCGCGCTCCACCAGCGCGTCGGCCTCGTCGCGGAGGCGCCTGCTGATCGCACGGACGCCGAGGGAGAACAGCCGGGTGCCGATGCGGTAGCGCAGCGTGCCGGCCTCCCGCTCGACGAAGCCGGCGTCGGCGAGGAGGCGGAGCAGGCGGGAGACCTGCGACTTGTCGCGCCCGAGCGTGCGGGCGATCTCGACGACCCCGAACGACGTCGGGACCTCGAGCGTCCCCGCGGGCCCACCGAGACCCGCGGACTCGGGGTCGCCCAGCAGCTCGAGGATCGCGAGCGCCCGGTGCACCTGGCCGCCGCCCGAGGCGTCACCCGCGCCGGAAGGGACCGGCGTGGAGGGGCGGGCGGTGACGGTGGCCGCCACGTCGTCCGGGGCGGCGCCACGCGAGGTGCGCGGGCTCATGTCCCCCCTCTCCGCTCCCTGACGCTCCGGAGCGTGGGGGGCAACCGCCGTTGCCGATCGGACAACGGTCTGCGAGAGGTTAAGGGGCTCGCCATCAGGTTGTCACCCGGTAGTTGGGACTTCCGGGTCGGGGATCCCCCGGTCGGGGCACCCGCACCTCGTGACGCTGCGTCCCCGACCTGCCCCTGAGCAGCGAATTCGGGAGCGAGATGTCCGGTTGGCCTCGGAGAGGTGAACCGACCGGCGCGGATCGACGACTTTGGGTGACGTCACGGTGCCGAGCCGGCCGTGCCCCAGGGTGAGGCGGAACCGACCTCGTCGTTGCTGCGACGCATCACGCCGTTGACGGTCCGCGCCGGCACGGGGACGGTCAGCGTCCGGCGCTGGGCAGGCTCCGGCCCGTGTCGTCCGGCGAGTCGAGGCCCCAGAGGGTGAGCAGCCGGGCCTCGAGCCGGTCGAGCTCGCCCGCGACGGCCAGGTGCGCGCGACGGCGCCGCCCGCCCGGCATCTGCTCCGCGGAGCGGACGGCCGCCTCGAGGTCCGAGAGGCGGGTGCGGGCGTCGGCGGTGAAGGTCCCCACCTCGGCGTCGTCGGGCCGGCGGTTCGCGAGCTCGCGCACCGAGTTGGCGAGGTTGTGGCAGCGCGCGTAGAGCGCCGTCCCGCGCCCCGAGAACGACGAGAGCTCGTCGGGGGCGACGCCGAGGCGCCGGGCGCGGAAGTCGTCCACGCGCGCGCGGGTCGCGCCGACGGCCTGGTAGACGATCGGCGCCGCGATGGGCACGACGATCCGGGCGATCCCGATCCAGCGCTTCACCGTCGCGCCGGTGAGCCCGTCGTCGCCCTCCTTCGTCTCCTTCGCCGCGGCCTCCTCGATCTCGGCGACCTTCTCCGCGGCCTTCCGATCGGCCTTCGCCGCCTTCGCGGTCTGCTTCTCGGCCTTCGCGGCCTGCTTGGCGGCCTTGCGGCTCAGGATGACCACGCCCTGCGAGTCACCGCCGTCCCCGCCGAGCTCCACCGAGTACTTCGTGCTGCGCCGCCGCGCCATGGGTCCTCCCGCTGTCCCGGCGGCCGGCCCTCGCCGGCGCCACGGGCAGGGCCCGCCCGGGTGTCCCCGGCGGCCGCCCGGCCCGATGTCGATCTCCTGCTCCCCCGGTTCCCCGCTGGTGGGCGACCCTAACGGGGCAGCCCCGTCCGTGGGTGGTCGTGCGGCCGCGGACGGGCGGTGACCCGGCCGTCCGCGACGTGGGCGTCGGGGGGTCGTGGCAGGCTCGGGGCATGAGCAGCACGGAGCCGGACGCCGCGCTCCCCGGCGCCCCGTTCGGGCCACGTCCGGTGCTGCTCGACGCCGCCGTGACCACGCGGTGCCGTCGCCGCGTCCACCTGGAGCACGATCCGGACGCCGGGCGGACGAGCGGGGCGACGCCGGTGGACGAGGCGGGCGGGGCGGTGCTCCCCGAGCCGGATCCCGGCGTGGAGATGCGGGTGGCCGATGCGGCGGAGCACCGCGCGGCCCTGTCCGCCCGGTTCGCCGAGCTGCTGGGGTCGTCCTACCGCCAGGTGCCCGACGGGCCGCGGGGCCAGCGGGTGGCGGCCACGCTGGGGCTCGCGGCGGACGAATCCGTGTGGGCGATCGGCGCCGCCGAGCTGCCGCCGGCGCAGGGACGGCGCGGTCACGCCGAGCTGCTCGTGCGCGCCGACGGCGGCGGCTGGCACCCGCTGATCATCGTGCGCCACCGGGTGACCGACCCGGGGACGGGCGCGCTGACGTCCCCGCTGGGCCGGCCGCACCCCGCGTCGGCGGCGCCGGACCCCGAGCGCAAGGTGCGCGCCGTCGCCCGGGACCTCCTCCGGCTCGCCCACCTGCAGCGGATGCTCGCCGCCGCGGGGCTGGCGGCGCCTGCGGGTTACGTCTGGGGCGGCGTGGTCGGGCTGGACGCGGACTGCGTCGTGTGGACCGACCTGGCGGCCGCCCCCGGGAACGAGGCCGGCCGCAGCCCGCTCGACACCTACGACCGGCGCTTCGCCGACCGGCTCGCCGTGGCCACGGCCGCGCGGGCCGGGGCGCCCGCGCTCGCGGAGCCCTCCCGGATCACCGAGTGCCGTCGTTGTCCCTGGTGGCCGGTCTGCGAGGCCGACCTGCGGCGGGTCGACGACGTCAGCCTGGTGGTCCGCGGGGAGGACGCGCTGCGGCTGCGCGGGCGCGGGGTGACCACGGTGCGGGCGCTCGCCGCCCTGGACCCCCGGCGGAGCCTGCCCGAGCCCCCGGAGAGCACGGCGGAGGACACCGGCCTGGCCACCGACCTGCGCGAGGCCGTGGCGCTGGCCCGGGCGTGGCGCGCCGACGTGCCCCTCGTGCGCCGGGTCGCGCGGCCCGACGTGCCCCGCGGGGCGGTCGAGGTCGACGTGGACATGGAGAGCCTCGGCGAGGACGGCGCGTACCTGTGGGGCGTCCTGCTCTCGGGTGCCGACGTCGGGCTGGCGCACGGCTACCGCGGCTTCGCAACCTGGGACCCGGTGCCCACGCGGGACGAGGCGCGGTCCTTCGCGGCGTTCTGGACCTGGCTCACCGACGTCCGGGCCCGGGCCGAGCAGCGCGGGCTGTCGTTCCGCGCGTACTGCTACAACGAGCAGGCCGAGAACCGCTGGCTGCGGGGCTCGGTCGAGCGGTTCGCCGGCGAGCCGGGCATCCCGCCCGGCGGTGAGGTGGAGGCCTTCATCGCCTCGGCCGCGTGGGTCGACCTGTTCCCCGCGGTCAGCGAGTCGTTCCTGTGCCCGCACGGCAAGGGCCTCAAGCGGGTCGCCCCCTCGGCGGGCTTCGGCTGGCGGGACCCGGAGGCGGGTGGCGAGAACTCCATGCGCTGGTACCGCCGTGCGGTCGGGATGGACGGCGACGAGCCGGACCCCACGATGCGCGAGCGGCTCCTGGTCTACAACGAGGACGACGTGCGGGCCACCCACGCGCTGCGCACCTGGATGACCTCCGACGCCGTGCTCGCCGTGCCCCACCTCGACGACCTGCGGGGGGATGCGGACCGTCCCGTCGACGACGGGACGGCCGCCCCGGTCGAGGCGCCTACCGCGGCTGCATGCGCAGCGCCCCGTCGAACCGGATGACCTCACCGTTGAGGTAGTCGTGCTCGACGATCATCGCGACGAGCTGGGCGTACTCGTCGGGGCGGCCGAGGCGCTGGGGGAACGGGATGCCCTTCGCCAGCTCCTCGCGGAAGGACTCCTCGACACCGGCGAGCATCGGGGTGTCGATGATGCCGGGGGCGATCGTCATGACGCGGATGCCGTACTGGGCGAGGTCGCGCGCCGCGGGCACCGTCATGCCGACCACGCCGCCCTTCGACGCGGAGTAGGCGATCTGGCCGATCTGACCCTCGAAGGCGGCCACCGAGGCGGTGTTCACGACGACGCCGCGCGCCCCGTCCTCGAGGGGCTCGGTCTCCGCGATCGCCGCCGAGGCCAGGCGCATGACGTTGAACGTGCCGATGAGGTTCACGCCGATGACCTGCTGGAAGACCCCGAGGTCGTGCGGACCCTTCTTCGACAGGACCCGTCCCGCGGTGCCGATGCCCGCGCAGTTGACGACCACGCGCAGCGGCAGTCCGGTGCCGACCGCGGCGTCGATCGCGGCCTGCACCTGGTCACCGTCGGTGACGTCGGCGCCGACGTAGTCGACCCGCTCCAGCTTCTCCGCCGTGTCGACCGCCTTCGGCAGGTCGATCGCCACGACGTGCGCGCCACCGGCCACGAGGCGGCGGACCGTGGCTCCGCCGAGGCCCGACGCCCCTCCGGTGACGATCGCGGCGACGTCGGTCGTGTCCATGGGCGATGCGCTCCTCGTGCTGGTGGGTGTCCCTGCGCCGGGGAGGCTATCCAGCCTCAGCGCGCGATGCCGAACTGCCAGTCGTCGAGGTAGCGCGTCGCGAAGCCGGCCTCGGAGTAGGC
>JAVXWR010000488.1:0-6369 GCA_032230725.1 Actinomycetota bacterium | reverse complement strand
AGCAGCGCGATCCCCGGCTCGGCGCGGCGGTAGATCGCCCGGGTGTGGGCCACGAGGTGGGCCAGCGCCCGGCGCACGCGGGGCTCGGTGCGCTGCCGGGCCCGGCACCACGCCAGCAGCTCGCGGTCCACCCCGAACGCGGCGAGCTCCTCGAGCGGCAGGTAGACCCGGCCGCGGTCCAGGTCCTCCCCGACGTCACGCAGGAAGTTCGTGAGCTGGAACGCGACCCCGAGGGCCGCCGCCGCGGGCTCGGCCTCGGCGCGAGGCCCCACCGTGCCCAGCACCGGCAGCACCTGCAGCCCGATCACCGCGGCGGAGCCGTGGACGTAGACCCCGAGGTCGTCGAAGGTCTCGTAGCCGGTGACCACGAGGTCCATCGCCATCGAGTCCATGAAGTCCTCGAGGTGGCCGTGGGCGATGCCGTAGCGGTCGACGGTGTGTGCGAGGGCCGCGACGACCGGCTCCTCGGCGAGCAGCGCAGCGGTGTGCTCCGGCTCGGCGGGCCCGGCGAGCGCCACCCGCATCCGCGCCCGGACCTCCTCCAGGCGCGCCACGACCTCGTCGGGACCCGCGGCACCCGGGGCGTCGACCACGTCGTCGGCCATGCGCGCGAACCCGTAGAGCGCGTGGATGGCCGGACGCTGGGCGGCCGTGAGCAGCCGCGTCGCGAGGAAGTAGGTGCGGCCGTGGGCGGCGTTGAGCGCGCGGCAGTGGGCGTAGGCCCCGCGCAGCGCGGGCGCGGTGATCCCGGCCGCGTCGAGCTCGCCCGCCGCGCCCTTCGGGGGCGCCACCCCCGCCGTCACGCGCCGTCCCCGACGATGCGCTGCGCGGCGAGCTTGCCGGACACGACGACCGTCGGGACCCCGACGCCGGGCGTCGTGCCGCACCCGGCGAGCACCACGTTCTCGACGCCGCGCGGGAGGTTGCCGGACCGGAACGGGCCGGTCTGGGCGAACGTGTGGGCCGCGGAGAACGGGGTCCCGGCGGCCATGCCGAGCCGGGCCCAGTCGGCGGGGGAGATGCGGTGCTCGGCGACGACGGCGCCCGGGTCCAGCTCGATGCCGCGCCCGGCGAGCACCCGCAGCAGCTCGTCGCGGTAGTGCGGCGCGATCCGGTCCCAGTCCAGGTCGGGGGCGCGCTCGAGGTTGGGGCACGGGGCGAGTACGGAGACGTAGTCGCCGCCGGGAGGGGCCAGCGCGGGGTCCGTCGCGGTCGGGCGGGTGACCAGCAGCGACGGGTCGCTCATGAGCCGGCCGTCGGTGATGATCTCGTCGAAGGTGGACGCCCAGGCCGAGCCGAACGAGATGGTGTGGTGGCCGAGCTCGGGCTGCGGGCGGTCCAGGCCGAGGTGCACCACGAACGCCGAGGGCGACCAGCGCAGCGGCATCCCGCGCCGCGGCGACCGCCCGAGCAGGCGGTGCACCACGGGCAGGTCCGGCGTGAGCACGACGGCGTCCGTCGGGATGCGTTGCCGGTCGGTGACGACCGCGGTGACGCGACCCCCGACCCGCTCCAGCTCCGTGACCGTCGTGCCCAGCCGCAGCTCGACGCCGGCGTCGACGGCCGCGTCCGCGTAGGCCTGCGGCAGCGCCCGCACCCCGCCGGGCTCCCCGTCGCGGCCCCGCGGGAAGTAGACGCCCGCGATCGTGTCCATGTAGGCGATGACCGCGTAGGCCGCGAGGGCCCGGGCCGGCGGGACCCCGGCGTAGAGGGCCTGGAACGAGAAGATGCGGCGCAGGCGCTCGTCGTGGACGAACCTCCCGATGCGCGGCCCGAGCCGCCCGAAGCCCCCGAGGACCCCGAGGCGGGCGAGGTCGGGGGAGAGGACGTCGAGCGGGGAGTCGAAGTTGGCGTCGATGAACGTCGCCATCTGCACGCGGTAGAGCTCGCCGAGCCAGTCGCGCAGCCGCCGGTAACCGGCCGCGTCCGACGCGGAGACCTTCTCGCGAACCTCCTGCTCCATCGCGTCGGCGTCGGTGTGCACGTCGATCGCGGAGCCGTCGGCGAACCGGGCGTGGTAGGCGGGGTCGAGGCGGACCAGGTCGAGCCGGTCCCCGAGCTTCTCCCCGACGGCGGCCAGGGGCGCCTCGAGCAGGTCGGGCATCGTCAGGACCGTCGGGCCGGTGTCGAAGCGGAATCCCCTATCGGCGTGCTGCCCTTTCCCGGGGAGGTCGAGCCGGCCGGCCCGTCCGCCGGCGAACGGCTCGCGCTCCACGACGGTGACCTCGCAGCCGGCGCCGCGCAGGTGCAGCGCGGCGGTCAGACCCGCGAGCCCCGCCCCGACGACGACCACGCGCCGTGATGGTCCGGCGGTGCGTCGTGGCGTCATGGGTGTTCTCCTCGAGCGCCGACGGCTCGGCGCGGACATCAGCGGGTGCGGTGGACCGCGGCGGTGGCGAGCGCGACGAGCCGGGAGCGGGCATCGGGATCGAGGTCGAGGCCGTCGAGGGCGTCGAGTGCCGAGGTGGTCAGCGCGGCGATGCGCTCCTCGACCTCGGCGACCACGCCGAGGTCGGTCAGGGCGTCGCGCGCGGCCGCGACGTCCTCCGTGGTGAGGTCGGGCTTGCCCAGGGCGTGCTCGAGGGGTGCGGCGGCGGCCCGGTCGGGGTGCTGGCGGGCCAGGGCGACGAGCAGGGTGCGTTTGCCCTCGCGCAGGTCGTCCCCCGCGGGCTTCCCGGTGACGCTCGGGTCCCCGAAGACCCCGAGCAGGTCGTCGCGCAGCTGGAAGGCGATGCCCAGGTCGGTGCCGAAGCCGCGGTACGCGGCCACGACGTCGTCGTCGGCGCCGGCGAGTGCGGCACCGAGGTGCAGCGGGCGCTCGATCGTGTAGGCCGCGGTCTTGTACCGGCTGATGCGCAGCACGCCCTCGGGTGTCGAGAGGTCCGTGGCGTGCCCGACGACGTCGAGGAACTGCCCGGTCAGCAGCTCGGTGCGCATCGACTCCCACACCGGGGTGGCCCGTGCGAGGGCGGCCGCGTCGAGGCCCGCCGCCCGGAGCATGTCGTCGGCCCAGGCCAGCGCCACGTCGCCCACCAGGATCGCGACCGCGGCGCCGAGGCGTTCCGACGAGCCGATCCACCCCCGCTCGCGATGCCGGGCGGTCCACACCGCGTGCACCGTGGGCTTGCCGCGGCGCAGCAACGAGTCGTCGATGAGGTCGTCGTGCACGAGGGCGCAGGCCTGGATCAGCTCCAGGGCCGCCACCGCGTGCAGGACGACGCCGGGGTGCGGGGCGTCCGCGGCTGCCGGCCCGCCCGCGGCCCGCCAGCCCCACCACGCGAACGTGGGGCGCAGCCGCTTCCCGCCGCCGAGGGCGAGGTCGGCGAGGTCGTCCACGGCGTCGACGAACTCGGGCGCCAGAGCGGTACAGGTCTCGCGGCGCGCGTCCAGGAACCGGCGCAGCGCCTCGGTGACGGCCGTGGGCAGGTCGGCGTCCACGGCGGCGAGGACCTCCGCCGCGTCTTCCCAGATCAGGGGGCCGCCCGGGGTCTCGAGCGTCCGACCAACGGACATCCGTGCTCCTCTCGCCGGGCCGCCAGGTAGAGGGTAGGCACCCCCGGATGAACCGGCCGGATGGGCGCCGAACCGGGCGTCGACCGTCACACGAGTGCTCCCCGGCGGCGCGCCGACTGCGTATGGTCACCGAATGGCCACTGTCACGGAACGCATCCAGCGTGGGACGCCGACCTTCTCCGTGGAGTTCTTCCCGCCCAAGAACGACGAGGGCGAGCGGACCCTGTGGAACACGATCCGGTCACTCGAGCCGCTGGACCCGGCGTTCGTGTCGGTGACCTACGGCGCGGGCGGCTCGAGCCGTGACCGCACGGTGCGCACGACCGGCCGGATCGCCACCGAGACCACGCTGACCGCGATGGCCCACCTCACGGCGGTCGACGCGTCGATGGAGGACCTGCGCCACGTCATCGGCTCCTACGCCGAGGCGGGCATCTCGAACGTGCTCGCGATCCGCGGCGACCCGCCGAACGACAAGGACGCCGAGTGGGTCCCGCACCCGGCCGGCCTGCAGTACACCGAGGAACTGGTCCACATGGTCCGTCGTCTCGGTTCGTTCTGCGTGGGCGTGGCGGCGTTCCCGTACCTGCACCCGCGATCGGTCGACGAGGACACCGACACCCGTTTCTTCGTGCAGAAGGTGAAGGCGGGCGCGGAGTTCGCGATCACCCAGATGTTCTACGACGCCGAGCAGTTCCTCCGGATGCGTGACCGGATCGCCGCGGCCGGCTGCGAGATCCCGATCATGCCGGGTCTGATGCCGATCACGAACCCGAAGGCGATGGAGCGCGGCGCGGACTTCTCGGGCTCGGCCCTGCCCCAGGTGATGGCGGAGCGTCTCGAGCCGCTGGTCGACGACGCCCCCTCGTTCCGCGAGGCGGGCATCGACCTCTGCGTCGAGCTCTCGCAGCGGATGTACGACGAGGGCGTGCCGAACATCCACTACATCAGCATGAACCGGCACCCCGCCGTCGTGGACGTGGTGCAGCGCCTCGGCGTCGCGGCCCAGCCCGCGTCGCACTGAGCCGGCGCGGTCCGCGCCCGCCGCGGCCGCGCTAGCGGCGCGCCCGGCGGTCCGTCCGGGGGGCGGGTGGCTGCGGCGAGCGCGAACACCACGCCCGCGGCCGCGAGCACGACCACGACCAGCAGCACGGCCCAGCTCACCCAGGACGGGGCGTTCGGGTCCGGGTACTCCGCGACGGCGTTGACCTCGCCGACCTCGCCGGGCGCGAAGGTCCACGCGACGACGCCCTGGGAGACGGTTCCGTCGGTCTGGCGCACCGCCCCGGGGAACGCCATCTTGAGCTGGACGTCCGCGCTCTCCGGCGACACCCGGGTGAGGTCGACCTGGCCCGAGAGGATCACCCGGTCGCCCGCGCGGCGCAGCTGCAGCCGGATCGCCGACGACGTCGTCGGGCTGATCTGGGGGAGCAGGCGCGAGACGTCGTCGAAGCTCAGGTCCTCGAAGGCCAGGTGCGAGCCGATGTAGCCGTCCTGCTCGTAGCGGGTGACGGTGACGTCCCCGGAGAGATCCGAGGGCACCTGCAGCGGCGGCCCGTTGCCGCCCGGTGCGCCGTCGGGAGTGCCGACGTCGATCGTGCCCGACACCGTGTCCTGCGGGGACACCGCGAGGCCCGCCCGCACGCGCACGCACCCGGTGCCGAGCAGCGCCACCAGGGCGAGCACCGCGGCGAGCAGGACCAGGGAGCGCCGGCGAGCCGCGGGGCGCGGCGCGGGGGCGTGCTCCCGGGACGGGCGCTCCCGGACGAGGCGCTCCCGGAACGAGGGGGACGACGGCACGGCGACATCGTGCCAGGCGGGTCCGACACCGTCCGGCGGGCCGACCGCGGCGCGTCCGACGATCGGGACGGCGGTCAGGACGGCGGTTCGGGTCCCAGCGGGAGCGGGCGGCCGAGCACGGCGAACGGGCGCGGGTCGCTGGAGAAGCGGTGGTGGCGCAGCAGGTCGCGGAACCCGCAGCGGCGGTACAGCAGCCAGGCGCGGGTGGGCGTGGGCGCCTCCGGGGTGGAGAGGAGGACGTGGCCGCCCTCGGCGCGGTCGAGGAGCCGCCGCAGCAGCGCCTGGCCGAGACCGTGCCCCTGGGCGTCGGTGCGGACGTGCAGCTCGGTGAGCTCGAAGTAGTCGGCCAGGTAGCTCTCGGGGTCGCCGTCGAGGGGCCAGGGGTCGAGGTCGGACGACCCGGGGCCCGGGGCCCCACCGTGCCCCGGCCCGCCGCCGGCCTCGCCGAGCAGGCGCCCGAGGCCGGCCCCGAAGCGTCCGCCCGCCGGCGACCGGGTCGGACGTCCGGCCCGTCGCAGTCCGCGGCGGACCTCCTCGTACCACCACTGGCCGGGCGCCCCGGGGTAGCCGTAGGCGATCCCGCGCAGCACGTCGCGCTCGTCGAGCGCGGCGACCGCCCGCCAGCCGGGCCGGCGGGAGTGCTCGAGCCACATCGGGGCCCGCTGCCGCGCGGTCCCGGACGGGTAGCCCATGGCCGCGACGTAGAGGTCGAGGGCCTCGTCGAGCCGACCGGCGAGCTCGGCCGGGTCGAGGTCGACCAGCCGGGCCTCCTCCGGGGCGGCCGTCATCGCCGACCCCCCTCGCAGCCCGGCACCGTCGCCCCCGGGACGGCCCGCGGCCGCGCCTCCCCGTCCATCACGCCATCTCATCACGCCCGTCGAGATGGCTCGCGTCCCCACGGGAGAGCATCCGGGCGGCCGACTTGACGCGCGCCCGGGGGCACGGTTCACTCGTGGGAGTCGAACAGGTGTTCGACTCCGGGTGCGGCGGGCCGTGGGGAAGCGGCTCGCCGCTCCCGGGCGCCGCCGGCTTCCCCACGGTGGCAGCCCAGGCCCG
>JAVXWR010000452.1:0-3740 GCA_032230725.1 Actinomycetota bacterium | reverse complement strand
GCCGGAAGGCCGGCCGATCTGTTCGTGCTGGTGTTCGACTTCAGTGAGTTGGACGCCGCGCGGCGCCGGGCGCGCGGCGGGCAGCGACGGTTGCAGCGCATCATCGACTCGTCGGTCAGCGCCTACGTCGAACTCGACGGCGAGGGGCGCGTCGTCGAGTGGAATCCTGCGGCCGAGCGCATCTTCGGCTGGAGCGTGCAGGAGGCCCGGGGCCGCGACCTCGCTGACCTGATCGTCCCGCCGGTGCACCGCGCGGCCCACCAGGCCGGCATCCGGCGCTACCGCCACGGCGGGGGCGGGCCGCGGCTCAACCGGACCCTGGAACTGACCGCGCTGCGCCGAGACGGTGCCACGATGCCGATCGAGCTGACGGTGTGGCCGATCGACGAGGTGGACGGTGCCGCTGGTGGTGCTGGCGGCGCCGTCACCTTCCACGCCTTCATCCTCGACATCTCTGAGCGGCGCGCGGTGGAGAACGCCATGCGACGGCACTCGCAGATGTTCGCCGCCATCCGCGACGCGGTCTTGGTCACCGATGAGAAGGGCGTCGTCGTCGACGCCAACCCCGCCGCCGAGGCGATGTTCGGTTCGGTCGAGCACCTCCTCGGGCGCCGCGGCCGGCGTCCCCCCGACCAGCCCTGGTTAGGACCGGAGGGGCCGTGGTCGGGGGATATCCCTTTCATGCGGCCCGACGGCTCCTCGGCGATCAGCGACTGCACCGTGACCAAGCTGCGTGACGAGAACGGGGTCGTGGTGGGCGCAGTCGAGGTGCACCGCGACGTCACCGACACTCGCAGGACCCAACAGGCCCTCGTCCGCGCCGAACAGCGGTGGCGACTCACCCTTGACAACGCCCCGACCGGCATCGCCCTGGTCGACCTCGACGGTCGGCTCCTGCGGGTCAACGCGGCGCTCTGCCGGATCATCGGCTACGACGAGGCAGAGCTGGTGGAGAAGACGTTCCAGGACATCACCCACTCCGAGGATCTCGCCGCCGACCTCTCGCTGTTCGAGCAACTCCTGGCCGGCGAAGCCGATCGCTACACGCTGGAGAAGCGCTACCTGCACGCCGACGGGCACCCGGTGTGGATCCACCTCTCGGCGTCGCTCGTCCGCGACGAGCACGACCGCCCCCTGCACTTCATCAGCCACATCGAAGACATCACCGACCGCCACGCCCGCACCGAACAGCTCCGCGACCTCGCGCTCAGCGATCCCTTGACCGGGGCCGGCAACCGCCTGCGCTTCCTCGCCGACCTCGACCACGCGGTGGCACACGCCGACCCCACCACGCTGCTCGCCGTCGCGTTCCTCGACCTCGACGGGTTCAAGGCGGTCAACGACACACTGGGCCATCCCGCCGGCGACCAGCTCCTCCGCCTCGTCACACAACGCCTCGAAGCGACCCTGCGCTCAGTCGACCTGGTCGCCCGCTTCGGGGGCGACGAATTCGCCCTCCTGATCCCCGGGCTGACTCACGAACGTGACGTGCACACCATCGCCGCCCGGGTGCTCAGCGAACTCGCGGCGCCCTACCACCTCAACGAGCACATCAGCGTCAGCGTCAGCGCCAGTCTGGGCGTGGCCCTCGCCCCCGACGCCTCCCGCGGGGCCACCAGCCTGCTCACCGCCGCGGACGATGCGATGTACCAGGCCAAACGTCAAGGCAAGAACACCTACGTGATCGCCTGAACCACACTCGGGGTGCGGTCCGCACCTTGCGGCGGACGACCCTGCCGCCCCGAAATATGTTCGTCACCGCAGGTCGCCGACACCGGCGGGGCCGTCCACATCATGAGCACCTCGTGCACCACGATATGCAGGTGGGGTCCACATCGCCCTCGACGGCACCCGCAGCGTCGACGTCCTCGGGATCAAACGGGCCTGGTCGTGGTCGTGGGAGGGATTTGCGTCGGCGTTGCCCGCCGACCCGACCACGCTGGGCCCCCACCTGGTCGTCAGCGGCGCCGTGCAGGTCGTCGGCGACGCAGGCGGCGCCACGATCGTTGCCACCGACGGCTACGGCGTCGTGGGGGGCTGCGCCGGTGCGGTGGGCTCCTGGGGCGCCGGCGACGCCTCCCCGGGCGGGAGCGCCGGGCTGGCCGGCGGGGCCGGAACAACCGTCACCACCGGCGGCTGTGCGACGACCGGCGGGGCAGGCGGACGCGACAGACTGATCCACACCCCAGCAACACCGACCCCGAGGCCGAGCACAGCCACGATCAGCGTCGCCCAGAGCCTCCGGGCAGTGATGGCCCGATCCACTGCCGCCGAGGCGCGGTCGGCGCGTGCGGCCTCGCGGTCCTCCGCAGCCTCGCGCCGTTGACCCGTCAACACCGACCACGACGTTAGCCCGCCGGGCTCCAGCAGCCCCACCAGCTCGTCTCCACCGGGGCGTCCGGGTCTGACTGAGGTCTCCGGCTTGGGCGAGCGGCCGACGAACCCGGTGACCTGTGGTCACGGGCTGTATCTCCTCCTTCGCGCTTGGCGAATCAAGTCGGCGCTGACCGGGCCGCGGGCGGACCAACGGGCCCGGCCGACCGCGACCGTGCGATGTGGATGGGCGGGGTCGGCCGGGCTGTCCCGGGCTGGTTCCACGGGTTGATAGCCGGGGGCGGGACCCAGGCTCCTGCCGCAAGGACCCATCGACACCCCAGTTGATCTACCAGGAGTGTTGCGACAAGCCCTGGAACCCGCGAGCCCCGCAGGGGGTCAGCTTTCGTGGTCCCTTGACATGAGGGGCGACGGAACATCGTGACGCGGGATGTCACGCCTTCTGGATGACCGCATTCCATCCACCTTGGAGGTATCGATGCCAAGCGCATCCTGTTCGACCACGCCCGTTGGCATCGACCTGGACGTCGTCGAGGGCCGGTATGCCGAGCTCGCGGATCACACCGTCTCGTTCGAGAGGTTCAAGCAGGACCTGGACGTCGCGCCGTACTTCCGCGGCTTGCCGGGTGACGCCTGCACCTGTGCGCATCTCGGCTACGTCACGGCCGGGCAGATCACCTTCCGCTGGCCCGATCATGAGGAGACCTACGTTGAGGGCGATGCGTACGTCGCGCCGCCGGGACACCGGCCCCTGATCGCCGCCGGCACCTCGATCGTCGAGTTCAGCCGCACCGTCGACCTGCAGCCGGTCATGGAGGTCATCGGCCGCAACATCGCCGCGATGTCCGGAGCCCGGTCGTGAGCGCCGCCACCAGCACCGCGAGGCGGATGGAGGACGAGCAGGCCGTGCTGGCCGACAGGCTCGTGCAATGGCTCCAGACCGGCGGCCGGCCCGAGGACCTGTTCACCGAGGATGTCTTCGTCGACCTGTCTTTGCCGCACTGGCGGATCCAAGGGCAGGGCGCGGACACGGCCTTCGGGATCCGCGAGGGCGACCATCCCTACCGGGGCAGCGTGCGGGTCGAGGCGCTGGACCGGACCTCCCGCGGGTTCCTGATCCAGTTCGAGGAGCGGTGGACCGCCGGTTCCCAGCAGTGGTACTGCCGCGAACTGATCCACTGCGTTGTCCGGGACGGTCGGATCGGCGAGCTGTCGATCTACTGCACCGGCGACTGGGATGAGGCGGTCCAGCGGCGGCACGCCCGGGAGGTGTCCCTGCTGCGGCCCTGACCGTAATCTCTGACGATGGACGCGGACGCGGCCTCGGCGGCGGGCATGACCGCCCGCGCCGAGGCGGCGTGGACGCACGGTGACGACGAGGCCGCGATGGCTTTCTACGGCCGCGC
>JAVXWR010000446.1:0-3803 GCA_032230725.1 Actinomycetota bacterium | reverse complement strand
CGACGAACATCCGCGCGCCGGGGTACTCGTCCGCGATCCGCCGCCACGACTCGTAGATCTCCTGGACGTCGTCGCGGTCGGCGAAGGGATGGCCCCCCGGCCCGAGCGAGGCCCCCGTGAGGTCCGTGGCCTCGACGAGGTCGGGCAGGGCCGGGTCCTTGGCCAGCCCGTGCGCCACGTCGATGCGGAACCCGTCGACGCCGCGGTCGAACCAGAAGCGCAGCACCGACTCGAACTCGGCGCGCACCTCGGGGTTGCGCCAGTCCACGTCGGGCTGGCCGGGGTCGAACAGGTGCAGGTACCACTCCCCGTCGTCCGTCCGCGTCCAGGCGGGCCCGCCGAAGTGGGCCTGCCAGTTGTTCGGGGGCTCCGCACCGTCGCGACCGCGTCCGGGGCGGAACAGGAACCGCTCGCGCTCGGGCGAGCCCGGGCCGGCGGCCAGCGCCGCGCGGAACCAGGCGTGCTGCGCGGAGAGGTGGTTGGGCACCAGGTCGGGGATCACCCGCAGCCCGTGCTCGTGGGCTCGGACGATCAGCTTCTCCGCGTCGGCGAGCGTGCCGTACGCGGGCTCGATGGTGCGGTAGTCGGCGACGTCGTACCCGTTGTCGACCTGCGGCGAGGCGTACCAGGGGTTGATCCACAGCGCGTCGACGCCGAGGTCGCGCAGGTAGCCGAGCCGGTCGCGCAGGCCGGCCAGGTCCCCGATGCCGTCCCCGTCGGCGTCGGCGAAGCTGCGGATGTAGACCTGGTAGATCACGGCGTCGCGCCACCAGGGGGTCTCGATCACCGGGCGGGCTCCTCGATCGGGGGGCGGGCTCGCTCCACGATGCCCGATCCCCCCGACGAGGGGGTCCCCGAGTCAGGCCCCGACGGGCGCGCGTCCCTCGTGGACGTCGTCGTGCTCGTCGTCGATGTCCTCCGGCGCGCTGATCTCCTCCGGTCCCGGAGCCTCGTCGATCCCCTCGGGAGCACGGCGGGCGCGCAGCCGGTCGGTGGCACGCCGCAACATCTGGGCGGCCTGGGTCGCGAGCCGCACCAGGAACCGCAGCACGATCCGGGTCTGCTCGATCAGGAAGGCGAACGCCGCGCCCACGGCGCCGCGCGACCCGCCGGCGTCCGCATCCCGCCCGCCGGTGTCACGGCCGTCGGCGGCCGCGGCCGGCGTACCGAGGCCCTCCAGCCGGTCGGCGAGCCCGTCGATCCCCTCGACGGCGCGGTCCGCCACCGCCGCGAGGAGCTTGCTCGCGATCACGGGCAGCATGCGCCGGGCGGCGTCGGCCATCAGCGCTCCGCCCAGGTCGCGGGAGGTCGGGCGGGTGGTGGTGCTGGTGCGGGTGGTGGTGCTGGTGTCTGTCATCGACCCTGACGCTAGGGCGGCGCCGTCCCCGGCACACTCCGCCGTCCACACCCACAGTGCGCGCCATCTGCTGTCGGCGGACCGGCGCCCGGCCCGCCACCGCCCGGCTGCGGACCGGATGCGCATCGCCCGGCCCGCCACCTGTGTCCGGTCAGGTGCTGACGGCGCACTGCCCCCGGTCGACCCGGGTGGGCCCGGCGGAGCTCGGGCGCACGTCGACGTCGAAGATCGCCGTCGGGACGTAGAGCGTGGCGCACGAGTTCGGGACGTCGACCACCCCCGACATGCGGCCCTCGACCGGCGCGGCCCCGAGCAGCAGGTAGACCTGCTCCTTGGTCCACCCGAACTTCGAGAAGTACTCGAGCGCGTTCAGGCAGGCGTTCTGGTAGGCGAGCGTGGTGTCGAGGTAGTGCTGCGTGCCGTCCCGCGGGTCGACCGAGAAGCCCACGAAGGTCAGGAACTCCGAGTAGCGGGGCTCGACGTTGCCCGGCATGAAGATCGGGTTGGTGGTGACCCCGTAGGTCTCCATCCCGCCCTTGATCAGGTCGACGTGCAGGTCGATGTAGCCGCCCATCTCGATGGCGCCGCAGAAGGTGATCTCACCGTCGCCCTGGGAGAAGTGCAGGTCGCCGAGCGAGAGCTTCGCGCCGTCGACGAACACCGGGTAGAAGATCCGGCTGCCCTTCGAGAGGTTCTTGATGTCCTGGTTCCCGCCGTTGTCACGCGGCGGGGCGGTCCGGCAGGCCTCGGCGGCAGCGCTCTCGAACGCGGCGCCGGTGAGGCTGCCCAGGACGGCGTTGTGGGGTTCCGGCGGGAGGGCGAGCGGCGGGACGCGGTCGGGATCGGTCGCGATGAGCGCGGCCTCGCGGGCGTTCCAGGTCGCCAGCAGGCTCGCGCTCGGGGCGGTGCCCATGAGTCCGGGGTGGATGATCCCGGTGAACTCCACGCCGGGGATGTGCCGGCTCGTCGCCCTCTGGCCGGTGAAGTCCCAGACCGCCTTGTAGGCGTCGGGGAACCAGTCGGTGAGGAAGCCGCCGCCGTTGAGCTTCGAGAAGAGCCCGGTGTAGCCCCACCCCTGGCCCGCGACCGGTCCGGTCTCCTGCGGCACCGGACCGACGTCGAGGATGTCGACGATCAGCAGGTCCCCCGGCTCGGCGCCCTCGACGGCGAACGGCCCGGAGAGCTGGTGGACCATCGACAGGTCGCAGTCCCGGACGTCGTTCGCGTCGTCGGTGTTGACGATCGTCCCGTCGAACCACTCCTTGGACTCCACCCGGAAGCTGTCCCCGGGCTTCACCGTGGCGACCGCCGGGACGTCGGGGTGCCACCGGTTGTGGCCGACGAGCTCCTGCTCGCGGAACGGCTTCGACTGGTCGACACCGAAGACGACGTCGGGCACGGGTGGGCTCCTCGGGCTCAGTGCAAGCGCAGTGCTTGCTTCCGGTGACAGGAAATCCGCTTCGCTCAGGGGCGGGGCAGACGCGCCTGCCGGGGGTCGGCCGGCGTCGGGCGCGGCGGTGGGGCGCCGGGTGCGGCCCCGCAGGGCACGGAGGTCACGACGCCCGGCGCATGCGCCGACCGCTCGTGGGCGGCCGCGACCGCATGCGCCGCCCCACCCGCGTTCAGCGCCGGCGCGGTGATCCCCCGCCGGGCCTCGCCGCCACACCCGGGGCACGTCGTGGCGTCGGTGAGCGCGCTCATCGGGCGGCGCTCGTCGAACGATCCGCACCCGGGGCAACGGAACGTGTAGGTCGGCACGGTTCCTTCTCCGATCACGAGGTCCCACGAAGGGAAGCACGCCCGCGGACGGTCATCAATCGACCGACCGGCCTCGTCACGAGACGGTTACCGGGCGATCTTGGCCGACTCGCGGCACCCTGGAGGGCGATGCGACAACCGCGCCGTGCCGAGCGCCTCGTCGCGGCCCACGCCCGCGACGGGGCCACCTGCCTGTGGTGCGCCCGCCCCCTCGACGGCCGGGTCCCCGCCACGACCGACCACGTCATCCCCAAGGTGCGGGGCGGGCCGTCCTGGCTGGAGAACGAGGTCGCGGCCTGCCGGCGCTGCAACGGCGCGCGCGGCCACCGCGGCGCGGTGGACTGGCTCGAGGAGTGCGAACGCCGCGGATGGCACCCCGACGCGGAGCGCCTGGCCCGGGTGCTCGACGACCTCGCCGCCGCGATCGACGAGCGTGGTGGCCAGCGCCGGGCCCGGCCCCACCTCGACGCGCAGCGCCGCCGGCTGGCGAACCGACGGCGGACCGCCGCCTGACACGGTCGTTCGACGACCGGGGGTTTCCTGCCACTGGACGCAAGCATCCCCGCTCTGCGTGCACCGCTCGACCACCACGCGACATGGGACGGCCCGGACACGGACGCGGGAACCGACGTCGGTGCCCGGGCCGTTCACGCATCCGGTCGCCGAGGGAGGGCGTCCGGAACGGCTC
>JAVXWR010000435.1:0-3605 GCA_032230725.1 Actinomycetota bacterium | reverse complement strand
CGATCAGTCTGGTACACGGGCCGGGGTGCCCGGTGTGCGTGATCCCGATGGGCCGGGTGGACGATGCGATCGCGCTGGCCGAGCAGCCGGGTGTGATCATGACGTCCTTCGGCGACATGATGCGGGTGCCCGGCGGGCGCGGGTCGTTCTTCGACTCCTCGGCCGCCGGCACCGACATTCGGATGGTCTATTCCCCGCTCGACGCGCTGAAGATCGCCCGGCAGAACCCGAACAAGCACGTGATCTTCATGGCGATCGGGATGGAGACTACCGCGCCGTCTACCGCGATGACCGTGCTAAGGGCGGCGGCTGAGGGCATCGAGAACTTCTCGATCTTCTGCAACCACGTCATGATCGTCCCGGCGATCAAGGCCATCCTGGACTCCCCCGACCTGCGATTGGACGGGTTTATCGGCCCTGGCCATGTCTCCACCGTCATCGGCTGCCGGCCGTATGAGTACATCCCAGCGGAGTACGGCAAGCCGATCGTGACGGCGGGGTTCGAGCCGCTGGATATCCTGCAGTCGGTGTATATGCTGCTGCAGCAGCTGACCGACGGGCGCTGCGAGGTGGAAAACCAGTACTCCCGGGTGGTGCCGTGGGACGGCAACACGGTGGCGCTGCGGGCGATGGGCGAGGTGATGGAGCTGCGTCCCTACTTCGAGTGGCGTGGCCTCGGGTTCATCTCGCACTCCGCACTGCAGGTCCGGGAAAAATACGCGGCCTTCGACGCGGAGCGGCACTTCACGCTTCCCGGCGTCCGGGTCGCCGATCCGAAGGCCTGCCAATGCGGCGAGGTGCTCAAGGGTGTACTTAAGCCGTGGGAATGCAAGGTGTTCGGCACCGCGTGCACGCCTGAGATGCCGATCGGCACCTGCATGGTCTCCTCGGAGGGAGCCTGCGCGGCGTACTACAACTTCGGCCGGTTCAGCCGTGAGCGGATCCGTGAAGTCAGCATCGAGACGAGCAGGGCATGACGCATCAGGACACCACCCAGCAGCACCAAGCTGACTGGGCGGAGGCGGCCGTCGCCGAGCACGCCGAGGAAAACGACACAGGACACCTCGCGCATGCCACAGTCGGGGCTGCTCCCGCCAGCCGGGAGCAGTTGGTGCTCGAACGCATCGATCGAGCGAGGCGGGCCCGTCCCCGGGTGCGGGAGAAACTCATCACCCTCGCGCACGGCGCCGGTGGCAAGGCCACCCAGTCGCTGATCGAGGCGATATTTCTTGACGCCTTCCGCAATCCCCTGCTGGAGCCGCTCGAGGACGCCGCGACGGTGACGGCCGGCGATGTTCAGCTGGCTTTCACCACGGACTCCTATGTGGTGTCACCGCTGTTCTTCCCGGGTGGGAACATCGGTGACCTCGCAGTCAACGGCACGGTCAACGACCTGGCTGTCTCCGGGGCGCGGCCGGCGCATCTGTCCGCCGGGTTCATTCTGGAGGAGGGATTCCCGGTTGAGGATCTGAAGCGGATCGTGGCCTCGATGGCTGCGGCCGCTACCGCAGCCGGGGTCTCTATCGTCACCGGCGATACCAAGGTCGTACAGCGCGGCAAAGGTGACGGCTGCTATATCAACACCGCCGGAGTTGGCTTGATCACTAGCGGCCTGAACCTGGGCGTGGCCACGGCCCGTCCCGGCGACGTGGTGATCGTCTCAGGGCCGGTGGGTGACCACGGCATCACAATCATGCTGGAGCGTGGTGAGCTGGACCTCGAGGCCGATCTGGTCTCCGACACCGCACCGGTGCATGAACTGGTGCAGGGACTGCTCGACGCGGTGGGTCCGGACGTCCGAGCGATGCGCGATGCCACCCGTGGTGGTGTCGCGACAATTCTCAACGAGGTGGCCACGGCTGCTGGCGTGGCCGTGGTGGTCGAGGAGGAAGCCGTCCCGGTACGCCCGGAGGTGCGTGGCGCCTGCGAGCTACTAGGCATCGACCCGCTCTACGTCGCGTGTGAGGGACGCATCGTGGTGATTGTCGACCCCGGTGCGGCCGATGCTGCGGTCGCGGCGTTGCAGGCCCATCCGCTCGGTGCCGGAGCCACCGTTGTCGGTCGCGTTGCCGAGGATCCGCCTGGACTGGTCTTGCTCAAGACCGGGTTCGGCGGCACCCGGATTATCGATCTGCTGGTCGGCGATCCGCTACCGCGGATCTGCTGAGGACATCGCGAGGAGGTCCGCTGAATCGCAGCGAGTTAGTCACTGAGCTCGTGGCCGATTGGCCCGAGCCCGGTGAGGTTGTCTACCTCGAGCGCCGGGGTGACAGCTACACGATACGGCGCGTAGGCGCCGATGGGGCTATGCCGCTGCCGACACCGGACGAGGCACTGCCTGATGCCTGGATCTACTACGGCGGATGGCCAGCGCGTGATAAGCACGAACAGTCGGCGTTCTTCGATGACCTGTTCGCGGAGATGGAGGCGGCGGCCGGGGGTCATGATCGTTGCCGTTGGTCGGTGGATGATCCTTGGCCGCACGCGCACTAAGTCACGCTCACCACGTTACGGGCACGGAGTCGAGGTGGGATGGCCTACCGCATTCACGCGTCCGATCGGACCGCGTTCAAGCGCTGCCGTCGGCAATGGGATCTGAGTTCGCGCAACCGGCAGAACCTCGAACCGATCGCCGGTTCCGGTCTGATTGACCTGGCTCAGGCTGTGCATGATGCACTCGCGGTGTACTACTTCCCCGGAATGTGGGAATGGGACAGGTCCATCGTGGCACCTCTGGTGCATCAGGCTCTGGAGCGTTCGGTGCGCACCCAGGCAAAGGCTGTAGGCGGCGCTGGGGTCGACGACCAAGCCCTGCATGAGACGCTGGATCGCGGCCGTGCGTTGCTGGATGCCTACGCCGCGTGGGCCCCGACAGTCGATCACTTCACTCCCATTCGCGTCGACACCGACTTCGAGGCGAATATCCCCGACCCAGCGACGTCCGGAGCCACCCTCGTGACCCCTACCGGCGAGGAGATCCGGTATTGCGACCGTGTTGACCTGCTCGCGATCGACTCCGACGACGCCTACTGGGTTGTCCAACACCGGCTGGTCACCGATGACTGGGCCGATCACGACACACTGCAGCTAGATGAGCGGTCGATCGCGTGGAGCTGGGCGTGGCCGCAGTTCTATTTGGGGATGCAGATCACGGGCACCATGTACAACGAAATCCGGGCTGACGCCGGCGATGGAGGGACAAATGCCACGCACCCGGCTCGGCATCAGCAGGTGCATCACCGCCGGATGTATGCCCGCACCGGCACCGTCTCGGGAGAGCGGTTGCACGCCGAAGGTACTGATGGATTCCGCCGCACACTCGTCCGGCGCGGTGCGGCGGAGCTCGCAGCGGCGGGCGCTAACCTCGCTGCAGAGGTCAGCGCGGCGACCAGTACCAATCTTGAAGTTTATCCGAGCCCGGAACCGAACGTGTGCGCACGATGTTCCTACCGCCCCCCGTGCCTGATACTCAACCAGGCTGACGACGCCACCGCCGAACTATCGAAGTCCTACCGGCAGCGTCCTCCGGAGTCCGTCCAGGAGGGACGGCTCGGCGGTGTGACCTGGTCGATGAACCGCGGTGCAGCGCCGCCCCGGTGGCCAAG
>JAVXWR010000369.1:0-3583 GCA_032230725.1 Actinomycetota bacterium | reverse complement strand
ATGCTCGGCAGCCACACCTAGTGCGACGGCGGCCCGGCCTCGCGCAGCCGCTCCACGACGGCGTCGAGCACGCTGGGCTCGGTGGTGTCGGTCTCCGCGAGGGCGGCAGCGTCCTCCCCGGGCTCGTCGGGCCCGGCCCCGGTCAGCGCGGGCGGCAGGTCCACCCACCCGCCGTGGAACGGGCGCGGCGGTCGCGTGGCGGTGCGCGCGCCGGTCAGCGGTGCCGCCCGCGGCCGCGGCTCGCGGCGGTAGGGCCCGGAGACGTAGCCCGCGGTGAAGCGCACCATCGTCGAGGTGTCCGAGCGCAGGTAGCCCGCGCCCGGCACCGAGGGCAGCGACGCGGCGTCCGGCACGCCGAGCACCGCGCGGGAGTCCGCGGCGGAGAACGTCTTCAGCCCGATGCGGTAGGACAGGTGCGAGTCGAGCCCGCGCAGCCGGCCCTCGTCGAGGCGCTGCGAGGCGAGGAGCAGGTGGATCTGCAGCGAGCGGCCCAGCCGGCCGATCGCGGTGAACAGATCGGCGAGGTCGGGCTTCTGGTGCAGCAGCTCGGAGAACTCGTCGACGACGACGAACAGCGCGGGCAGCGGCTCGAGGTCGGCGCCGCGCTCCCGGGCCCGCTCGTAGTCGGCGACGCTCGCCAGGTTCCCGGCCGCGCGCAGCAGCTCCTGGCGCCGGTTCATCTCCCCGGCCAGCGCGTCCTGCATGCGGTCGACGAGCCCGAGGTCGTCGGCGAGGTTGGTGATGACCGCGGCCACGTGCGGCGCCGCGGCGAGCCCGGCGAAGGTGGCGCCGCCCTTGAAGTCGACGAGCACCAGGTTGAGCGCCGCCGAGGAGTGCGTGGTCACGAGGCCGAGGACCAGCGTGCGCAGCAGCTCCGACTTCCCGGAGCCGGTCGCCCCGACGCACAGCCCGTGCGGACCCATCCCCTCCTGCGCGGCCTCCTTGAGGTCGAGCTCCACCGGCTCGCCGTCCTCGCCGATCCCGAACGGGACGCGCAGCCGTTCGCGCGCCGCGCGGGGCCGCCAGGCCGCGGCGACGTCGAAGGTGTCCGGGTCGCCGTCCACGCCCAGCAGCTCGAGCAGGCCCGGCGTCGACGGACCGGCCTCGTCCCGGGTCGCGCCGGGTGTCCGGCAGGGTGCGAGCCGCCGGGCCAGCGCCTCCGCCTCCCGGCCGGAGAGCCCGTCCGGGCGCCCGAACCACTCGATCCCGCCGGGAGCGCTCCCGCTGCCCGCCCCGATCCGCTCGCCGCCCTCGGGGTCGTCGGAGACGACGAGGCGCAGCCCGCGCCGGCCGACCAGGCCGTCGACCGCCGTACCGTCGACGTCGATCACCGTGACCCCGGCCAGCCCGTCCTCGACGAGCGCGCGGTCGCCGTCGTCGCCCCCCGATGTGGCACCGACGCCGTCGGCCCCGTCGAGGACCACGACGACGTGGGCCGCCCCGGACGGCAGTGCGGCGCCGCGCGTGAACCGGGGGCGGTCGGCGAGCTCGGGCGCGAGCCACGCCTGCACCGTCGCCAGCGAGGACGCGATCATCCGCATCGGGCCGGCGCCGTCGGCCAGGCGCGGGTGCGCGACGTGCGGGAGCCACTTGCACCACTCCCACGCGAGCCGCCCCTCGCCGCGGGCCGCGACGGCGAGCACCAGGTCGTCGGGGCCGTGGAAGGTGACGAGCTGGGCCACGAGCGCGCGGACCAGCGCGCGGCGGCACTCGACGTCGGCCGTCCCGGTCACGCCCACGGCCGCGAAGGCCCGCAGCGACACCGCGGTGGGCAGGGCCTCGACGACGGAGTGGGTCCGCACGAAGCGGCGCAGCGCCACCGTCGTCACCGGCTCGAGGTCCTCGACGGGGCCCGTCTGCGGCGGGACGAGCGCCGTCGCGAGCCGCTGGGCGCCGCGCCCCACGCGCACGTGCGCGAAGTCGGCGTCGCCGGGGCGGCGCTCCCAGGTCCGCGGCCCGCGGGCCAGGGTCACGAGCGCGTCCGGGTCCGGGTGGGTCCACTCCAGGCTGGCGCGCTGCTCGGCGGCCACCGTCCGCGCCCGGTGCCGGATCTGGGCGAGGTAGCGCAGGTAGTCGGCGCGCTCGGCGTCGGACTCGGCGCGGCGCTGGGCCCCGCCGCGGGTGGAGCCGCCGGCGACCATGCCGAGCGTGGAGAGCGCGATCATGCCCCCGAACAGCCACGACGTCGGGTTGTCGATCCCGATGACGACGACGAACCCGACCGACGCGAGCAGCATCACCATCGGCAGCAGGCGCGCGAGCAGGCCTGCCGGGGCGATCCGGGGCTCGGCCGGCGGGGCCTCGAGCGGGATCTCCCCCGCCGGCATCGCCGGGGCGGGCGGGCGCGGCCCGCGTCGGACGACCTGCGTGCCCACGCCCCTCCTCCGGCCAGCGGATCTCTGGCGTTCGCCCGTGCCGGGCGCCTCCGAAGGCCATACTAAGGAGCCGATCAGGTGATCGGGCACGATCCGCGCAGGTCGTCCGGGTCGGGGGCGGGCGGCCGAGGCCGCGGGAGACGATCTCCGGGAGGGGGAGTCGATGAGCACCGGCACCGGCCGGAGGCCGCCCCCGGCGGCGCTCGGGCGCCCGTCGTCGGGCTCCGTCGCTCCCGCGCTCGTGCCGCCTCCCGTCGCGCCCGACGCCGCCGCGCCCGTCACGCGGATCTCGGTGCTGGCGCCGACGACGCGGGTCGACGTCGCCCTGCCCGGCGACGTCCCGGTGGCCGAGCTGCTCGGGGTGCTGGTCGACATGACCGAGCGGGCCGAGCAGGGGGCCCCCGACCGCAGCGGCGACGCCGTCCGCAGCGCCGACCGCCCGGCGGGCACCGCGTGGACCCTGGCCCCGCTCGGCGGGGCGCCGGTCGACCCGCGCGAGACCCTCGACGACCTCGGCGTCCTCGACGGCGACCAGCTCGTCCTGCGCCGCCGCGCCGAGGCCGCGCCCGCCCCGCTCTACGACGACGTGGTGGACGCGGTCGCCGAGTCGACGCCCGCGAGCTACCGGCCGTGGGACGCGGACTGGGCGCACGCGCTGGGCCTGGCGGGCGCCGGGGTCGCGGGCGCGGTCGCGCTCGGGGCGCTGGTCGCGGCCGGGCGGGGACCCGGGACGGCCGGCGGGCTCGTCACCGCGGGCGCCGCCGCGCTCCTCGCGATCCTCGCGGCGGTCCTCGGCGCGTCCTCCGCGCGACTCTTCTCCCGGCCGGGTCCCGCGGCGGTGCTCGGGCTGCTCGCCACCGGCGCCGGCGCGGTGTGCGGGCTCGCGGCGGTGCCGTCCGAGACCGGCGACGCCGGGCCGCTCACCACGGGGGCCGGCACCCCCCACCTGCTGCTCGCCGCCGCACTGGCGCTCGTCGCCGCGGGTTCCACGCTCCTCGGGACCGCCCGCGCCGACCGGGTGGCGCTCGCGGTCCTCGTCGGGCTCGCGACGGCGGCGGGGATCGCCACGGTCGTCGGCGCGGTCGCGACCGTCGTGGGCGCGCTGGCCACGGCCCGCGGCGCCGAGGTGGACCCGCCGGCCGTCGCCGCCGGCGCGGGCGCCGTCGCGCTCGTCGTCCTCTCCGCGATGCCGCGGCTCGGGATCGCCC
>JAVXWR010000329.1:0-2733 GCA_032230725.1 Actinomycetota bacterium | reverse complement strand
CGATGGTGGACCGACCGATTTCGAGCAGGGGCTCGCCGATGCCCTCGCCGAGGGTGGCGCCCGCGCGGCGCAGCGCATCTGTGAGCTGTGCGTGCGCGCTCTGCCGGTGACCGGGGCGGCGATCACGACGATGACCGGTGCGGATCACCAGAATCCGGTGTGTGCCACCGACGAGGTGGCGGCGCGGATCGACGAGCTGCAGTTCCGCCTGGCCGAGGGCCCGTGCGTGGAGGCGTTCATCTCCCGCACCCCGGTACTGGTGCACGACATCACCGACGGCGTCCACGAGAAGTGGCCGGTCTTCGCCACTGCCGCGTCGCGGGAGACCGTGGCGCGGGGGATGTACGTCTTCCCGCTGCTCGGTGGCCCGATCAGCATCGGGGTGCTCGACTTCTACCGCGACCGACCCGTGGTCTTCGGGCCGGACGACCTGGCTCGTGCGCTCCGTGCTTCGGACGCCGCCTTCTGGGCGGTGCTGGACCTGCGCCCCGGAGCGACCCTCGACCCGACCGGCGCCCCCACCGCCCGCCGCGAGAGCGGCGTCGACGTCGAGGGCTGGCTGGCTGATGTCCCACTGGAGCGTCCGGAGGTGTACCAGGCCACCGGGATGATCATCGCGCAGCTCGGGGTCGCCCCGGACGTCGCTCTCGCCACCCTGCGAGCCCACGCGTTCGTCCACGATCGACCCATCGACGCGGTCGCCCGCGACGTGGTGGCCCGCACGCTGCGGTTCGCCGAGGAGCGATGATGCCCACCTCGGAGGAGAGCCGGGAAACGGCGCTGCTGGCTGCGTTCATCCATCTGGCCGACACCCTGGTCGCCGACTTCGACATGCTCGACCTGCTGCACGGGCTGACCACCGACTGCGTCGCGCTGTTCCCGGCCGACGCCGCCGGGCTGCTGATCTCCGATCACGTCGACACCCTGCATCTCGTCGCGTCGTCCAGCGAAGCGGCCCGCCTCGTGGAGCTCTTCCAGCTCCAGGCCGACGAGGGACCCTGCCTGGACTGCTACCGCACCGGAGCGCCGGTCAGCGCTCCCGATCTGGCCGTGGCGGACAAGTGGGCCCGCTTCACCACCCGCGCCGCCGAGCAGGGGTTCCGCTCGGTGCACGCGGTGCCGATGCGGCTACGCGGCCACACCATCGGCGCACTGAATCTCTTCGGCGCCGCACCCGTCGCGCTGCCCCCGGCCGATCTTCGCGCGGTGCAGGCTCTGGCCGACGCGGCCACTATCAGCATCCTGCAGGAGCGCGACCTCCACGCCGAACAGGCCATCACCGCGAAGCTGCAGATCGCCCTGAACCGTCGCGCCGTCATCGAACAGGCCAAAGGCCTGCTCGCCGAAGTCGGACACCTCGACATGGGTGAAGCGTTCATCCGTCTCCGCGACCACGCCCACGCCACCGACCAACCCCTCACCGACCTCGCCCGCCGCCTCGTCACCCGCGAGGCAGGCACCGAGGTCCTCGACCAGACCGGCCAGTAGAGGGACGCGAGGAGGAAGGGGGTGTGCGCCGGCTCGGTCGGAGTGATACTCGGGCGGTGAGCACGCGCACGAGCGACATCGAGTTCGGTCCGAGACCGGATGCACGAGGCTACTGGACGACCACCGACGGACGCTGGAAAGCGAAGAACCACCGGGTCAAGGGTCGACCGCGCTCGGTCACGCTCACCGACACCACCCGACGAGCGATCTTCGCCGACACCGGTGCATCCTGGACGCGGGTCAGTTCCTGGGACGCGGTCCGCGACATGATCGCCGCCCACGGCTGACCCACGCCCGTCTCGCCGGCGTACGGCCGCTGCGCACGCGCCGGCCGGCCTGTCGCCCTGTCGGGGTCAACGTCGGTCAGCGGTCGGGATAGCAGCCGCAACCATCGACCGGTCGCGGCTCACCGCCGGCTCAGCGTGGGAATTCGGCCACGTGAACTCGATCTCCAACTCGACCTTGTCGCCGTAGGGCTCGACTTCGAGCTCGCACCGGAACTCATCGGGGAGATTGAGAGGCACGGGGGATCCGATCAGCGCGACCTCCACCGTGCCGCCCTCCCCGAGAGCCCTCGCCAGATCGGCCAGCCAACGGGCGGCTTCCTGACGCGACAGCGTCACTTTCTGCTCGATCTTGCCATCCGACATGTGTGGTACTCCTTCATCGACTTGAGTAGGTCGCTCGGCCCGATCGACTTCCGGCCGAGTAGCGGCGGGTCCTCTCGACACTTCCCGTTCGCGCCCGACGGCGTATGCCCGGCCAGCTCGCCGGCGGGGCCACGTCCGAGGGTCGAGTCCGTCGGCCACCCCGCCGGTGTCGGTCTCGGTCTCACCTGCATGCGCCTCGGCCTGCCATCGGCTCGATCCCGCCTGGCTGGGCACGCGTGAGGGCGAACTCGAAGAACGCGCCCTCGGGCCAGCGCTCCGTGCCGAAGTGCCATCCGACCCGACCGGTCTCCGGGATGAGTACGTCCCCGAACGTGCGGTGGGTGAAGATTTCCCCGCCGAAGCGGTGCCACCCCCACGTGCCCGTGGCGTCCGGATCGCCCCACCGGTCGAACACCAACGAGGTGATCAGACCCTGGCGATCGAGCTGATACGTCACGGACAGGTCGATGCCGTCGAGCTCGTAGTGCAGGGTCGCCGAGTCCGGTCCTCGGGATTCCCATCGCACCCCGCAACGAGGCAGCAGCGCCGTCGGCACCCAGATCGCTTCGGCGGCCGCCCGACCCGCGGCCGAACG
>JAVXWR010000317.1:0-2718 GCA_032230725.1 Actinomycetota bacterium | reverse complement strand
ATCGTGGCAGGCTCCCGGGCGTGCGCATCGGGATGGGTCTGAACTACAGCGGCGGGTTCGAGGAGAGCGTGGCCGAGCTGGCCGAGCACGAGAAGGCCGGGCTCGACATCGTGTTCGTCCCCGAGGCGTACAGCTACGACGCGGTCAGCCAGCTCGGCTTCATCGCCGCGCGGACCGAGCGCGTCGAGATCGCCTCCGGGATCCTGCAGATCTACACCCGCACGCCGTCGCTGACCGCGATGACCGCGGCCGGGCTGGACTTCGTCTCGGGCGGCCGGTTCACCCTCGGGCTCGGGGCGTCGGGCCCGCAGGTCATCGAGGGCTTCCACGGCGTGCGCTACGACGCTCCGATCGGGCGCACCCGCGAGATCATCGACATCTGCCGGCAGGTCTGGCGCCGCGAGAAGGTCCAGTACGCGGGCAAGCACTACACGATCCCGCTGCCGCCGGAGCAGGGCACGGGGCTGGGCAAGCCGCTCAAGCTGATCAACCACCCGGTCCGGGAGTCGATCCCGATCCTCGTCGCCGCCCTCGGGCCGAAGAACGTGGCGCTGGTCGCGGAGAAGGCCGAGGGCTGGCAGCCGCTCTTCTTCGTGCCGGAGAAGGCGCAGGAGATCTGGGGCGAGTCGCTCGCGGAGGGCAACGCCAAGCGCGAGGCCGGGCTCGGCCCGCTCGAGGTCTACCTGCAGTCCTCCTTCTGCATCACCGAGGACGAGGCCGTCGCGACGCAGATGCTCGACGGCATGCGCGGTTTCGTCGCGCTCTACCTCGGGGGCATGGGCGCGAAGGGCAAGAACTTCTACAACGACGTCGCCCGCCGCTACGGCTACGTCGACGAGGCCGAGACCATCCAGGACCTCTACCTCGACGGGAAGAAGGAGCAGGCCGCCGCCGCCGTCCCGGAGGAGCTGCTGCGCGCGATCTCGCTGATCGGGCCGCGCTCCTACGTGGCGGAGCGGATGGCCGCGTTCGCCGAGGCGGGCGTGACGACCCTGAACATCACTCCACTGGCCGGTACGCCCGCCGAGCGGGTCGCGCTCGTCGGCACGGCGAAGGAGATCGCGGCCGACCTCTAGTCCCGGGATCGAGGAGGAGCAGGCATGCGGAAGTTCGCCGACGTCGAGGAGCTGCGCGCCGCGGTGGGGGAGGACCTCGGGACCAGCGACTGGGTCACCGTCGACCAGAAGCGCATCGACGTCTTCGCCGACGCCACCGACGACCACCAGTGGATCCACACCGACCCCGAGCGCGCCGCCGCCGGGCCGTTCGGCCGCACCGTCGCGCACGGCTTCCTCACCGTCGCCCTCATGCCGAAGTTCGGCTGGGACACCTTCGAGGTCAGCGGCGTCTCGATGACCGTGAACTACGGGCTGAACAAGGTGCGGTTCCCGTCGCCCGTGCCGGTGGGCAGCCGTGTACGAGGTCACTGCCGCCTGGTGGAAGTCACCGACGTCGCGAACGGTGTGCAGGCCACGATCGGGGGGACCGTGGAGATCGAGGGGTGGCCGAAGCCGGCGTGCGTCGCCGAGGTCATCCTGCGATACATCCTCTGACTCAGGAGAGAGCCGTGAGCGAAGCCGTCGTCTGTGAGCCGATCCGCACGCCCGTCGGGGGGTTCGGGGGGTCGTTGCGGGACGTGCGCGTACAGGAGCTGGGCGCGACGGTGATCAGGGAGCTGGTCCGCCGGACCGGGATCACCGGCGACCAGATCGACGACGTCGTGTTCGGGCACTGCTACCCGACGATGGACGCCCCGGCGATCGGGCGGGTCGCGGCGCTCGACGCGGGCCTCGACGTCACCGTGCCGGGTCTGCAGATCGACCGGCGCTGCGGGTCGGGGCTGCAGGCGGTGCTCTACGCGGCGATGTCGGTGGCTTCGGGCGGGGCGTCCTTGGTGCTCGCCGGTGGGGCGGAGTCGATGTCGGGGGCCTCGTACTTCACCGACGCGGTCCGCTGGGGCACCAAGGCCGGCGGCTTCGAGATGAAGGACTCGCTCGCGCAGGGCCGGGTGTGGGCCGGCGGCGTCAACCACCCCGTGCCGGGCGGGATGATCGAGACCGCGGAGAACGTCCGCAAGCGGTACTCGATCCCGCGCGACGAGCAGGACCAGCTCGCGGTGCGCTCCCACGAGAAGGCGACGGCGGCGGTCAAGGAGGGCCGCTACGCCGACGAGCTCGTGCCGGTGACCATCCACGGTCGCAAGGGCGACACGGTGGTGGAGTCCGACGAGCACATCCGCCCCGACGCGTCGCTGGAGTCGCTGGGCAAGCTGCGCCCGATCATGGGCAAGCAGGACCCGGACGCGACGGTGACCGCCGGGAACGCGTCGGGTCAGAACGACGGCGCGGCGGTGTGTCTGGTGACCACCCCGGAGAAGGCGTCCGAGCTCGGGCTGCGGCCGCTGGCGCGGTTGGTGTCGTGGGGCGTGGGCGCGGTCGGCCCGGAGGTCATGGGGATCGGGCCGGTGCCCGCGACCGAGCAGGCGCTGGGACAGGCGGGGCTCTCGCTGGCGGACATGGACGTGATCGAGCTCAACGAGGCGTTCGCGGCGCAGGCGCTCGGGGTCGGCCGCGAGTGGGGGATCGACCTGATCTGCGACGAGCGGGTCAATCCGAACGGGTCCGGCATCTCGCTGGGCCACCCGGTCGGGGCGACCGGGGTGCGGATCCTGGCGACGATGCTGCGCGAGATGGACCGCCGCGAGGCCCGCTACGGGCT
>JAVXWR010000313.1:0-4046 GCA_032230725.1 Actinomycetota bacterium | reverse complement strand
GGGTGTCGGGCGGGCGGTTCGAGCTCGGCGTCGGGGTCGGCGGGGAGAACCCCGCGGAGTTCGCGGCGTGCGGCGTCCCGGTCAGTGGGCGGGGCCGCCGGACGGACGCGGCGCTCGACGTCGTGCGAGCGTACCTGCGCGGGGAGGCGGTGCCCGTCGAGGGCGAGCCGACGCACCTGGACCCGCTGCCGGTCGGGCCGGTGCCGATCTGGATCGGCGGGCGCACCGAGGCCTCGCTGCGCCGGGCCGGGCGGGCCGGGGACGTGTGGATGCCCTACCTGTGCAGCCCGGACCGCCTGACCCGGGGCCTGCGGGTCGCGAACGACGTCGCGGCCGAGCAGGGGCGCGGGCCGGTGAGCGGGGGCCTGCTGGCGTGGTCGGCGGTCGCGGCGTCGCGCGCCGAGGCGCGCACCCTCGCCGTCGGGACCCTGCAACGGATCTACGGGCAGGACATGGACCGCATCGTCGACGCGTGCGTGCCGTACGGGACCGCCGACGACGTCGTCGCGCGGTTCGCCGAGTACGCCGACGCCGGGGCGGAGCAGATCCTCTACGCGCCACTGTGCGCCGACGGCGGGCACGCGGCGGCCGTCGAGGAGGTGGGCGCCGCGCTCGCCCGCGGCGATCACGCTGCCGAACATCCCGTGACCCTCGGTACCGGTGTGACGGGACGCATGGCCGTACCGGATAGTAGGACTTCCGAGTAACCGAGCGGGCAGGCGACGGTGGAGGGGTCCCACCGCCTCACCCCGCGAAGCTGGTGCCTTGGTGTCCCTGGGTTCTCCCACCGTCCTGACCGCCGGCCATCCCGCGACGATGCTCGGTGTCGGTGCCTACCGCCCCCGGCGCACCGTCACCAACGCCGAGGTGTGCGAGCACCTCGACGTCGACCCGGACTGGGTCTTCGCGCGCTCCGGCATCCACTCGCGACGGTTCGCGGACCCCGACGAGACGGCCGTCGCCATGGGCGCCGCGGCCGCCCGCGACGCCCTCGCGGCCGCCGGTGTCGACGCCGCCGACGTCGGCGTCACCCTCGTCGCGACGATGTCCGCCGACGCGGCGTGCCCGCAGGTCGCGACCCGGGTCGCGGACGCGATCGGGGCGGTCCACGGCTCGGCGATGGACCTCGGGGCGGCGTGCGCCGGCTTCTGCTACGCGCTGGAGGTCGCCGGCGCGCTCGTGGCGGCCGGGCACGGCGCGGTCCTCGTGGTCGGCGTCGAGCGCATGACCGACATCGTCGAGCCCACCGACCGCTCCACCGCGTTCCTGTTCGGGGACGGGGCGGGCGCGGCGGTGGTCGGGCCCTCGGGATCGCCGGGGCTCGGGCCGGTGGCCTGGGGCGCCGACGGGGCGCAGGCCGAGCTGATCGTGCAGTCGCCGTCGTTCGTGGAGCACGCCCGCGGGGTCGACGACCGCATGCCGGCGCTCCGGATGCAGGGCCCCGCGGTGTTCCGGTGGGCCACCACCGTCATGCCGCCGCTGGCCCAGCTGGCCCTCGACCGCGCCGGGGTGAAGGCCGAGCAGGTCGACGCGTTCGTCCCGCACCAGGCCAACGCCCGGATCACCGACGGGCTCGTGCGCGCCCTCGGGCTGCCCGAGCACGTGGCCGTGGCGCGGGACGTGGAGACGGCGGGCAACACGTCGGCCGCGTCGGTGCCGCTCGCGATGCACGCGCTGATGGCCTCCGGTGCGGCGCAGCCCGGGGACCACGCACTGCTGCTGGGCTTCGGCGCGGGCCTGACGTTCGCCTCGCAGGTGGTGCGGCTACCGCGCTTGTGAGCACTTTCGGTCGCTATAGCGACCGAAAGTGCTCACAAGGCCGAAGGCCACCTCCTACCGATGTCCCGCGATCCCCCGCGGCGCGTAGGTCTCCCCCAGCTCGGTGAGCTCGTGCTCGTCGAGCTGCAGGTCGACGGCGGCGACGGCGTCGTTCAGGTGCTCGAGCTTCGTCGCCCCGATGATCGGCGAGTCCACCACCGGATTGGCCATGACCCAGGCGAGCGCGACCTGGGCGCGGCTCACCCCGCGCTTGTCGGCGATCTCGGCGACCTTCTCCACGATGTGGCGGTCGGAGTCCTGGTAGAGGGTCTTGCCGAACTCATCGGTGTCACCGCGGGTCGTCGTCTCGTCCCAGTCGCGGGTGAGCTTGCCGCGGGCGAGCGGGCTCCACGGGATCGCCCCGACGCCCTCGTCGGCGCAGAGCGGCAGCATCTCCCGCTCCTCCTCGCGGTAGAGCAGGTTGTAGTGGTCCTGCATCGTCACGAACCGCGCCCAGCCGTTCACGTCCTGGAGGTGCAGCGCCTTCGCGAACTGCCAGGCGAACATCGACGACGCCCCGATGTAGCGCGCCTTGCCCGACTTCACGACGTCGTGCAGCGCCTCGAGGGTCTCCTCGAGCGGCGTCTCGGGGTCGAAGCGGTGGATCTGGTAGAGGTCGACGTAGTCCATGCCGAGGCGCCGCAGCGAGTGGTCGATCCCGGTCATGATCGCCTTGCGGGAGAGGCCCGCCCCGTTGGGGCCGGACCGCATGCGGTTGAAGACCTTGGTGGCGACGACGATCTCGTCGCGGTCGGCCATCTCGTTCAGCCAGCGCCCGGTGATCTCCTCGGACGTGCCCTGCGAGTAGACGTCGGCGGTGTCGAAGAAGTTCACGCCGGCGTCGAGGGCGGCGGAGAAGAAGGGCTTGGCGTCGTCGGCGGGGAGGGCCCACGGCCAGCGGTCGTTCGGCTCGCCGTAGCTCATGCACCCGAGGCAGATGCGCGAGACGTCCAGGCCGGTCGAGCCGAGCTTCGTGTACTCCATGGGGGCAGGGTGCCCATGTGAACGGATTTGGTCGCGTGGACGACCAAATCCGTTCACGTGGGCTCCGCCCTACTCCGTGTGGTGCGACGGCTGCAGCCCGTACACCGGGGTGTCGATGCCCACCTCGCGCGCCTTGAGCTGCAGCGCCAGGTAGAGCGAGTAGTGCCGGCTCTGGTGCAGGTTGCCGCCGTGGAACCACAGGTTGGGCTGCTGGGTGGGCTTCCACATGTTCCGCTGCTCGCCCTCCCACGGACCCGGGTCCTTGGTGGTGTCCGAGCCGAGGCCCCACACCTTCCCGACCCGCTCCGCCATCTCCGGGCCGATGATGTCGGCCACCGCGGTGTTCATCGAGCGGTACCCGGTGGCCAGCACCACGAGGTCGGCCTCGAGCTCGGTGCCGTCGTCGAGGAGCACGCCGGTCTCGGTGAACTCCTCGACCTGGCCCTTGACCAGCTTCACCTTGCCGTCGGCGACGAGGTCCGCGGAGCCGACGTCGATGTAGTAGCCCGAGCCGCGTCGCAGGTACTTCATGAACAGGCCGGACTCGTCGTCGCCGAAGTCCAGCTCGAACCCGGCGTCACGGAGGCGCTGGTAGAAGTCGGCGTCCCGGCGCTTGGCCTCGTCGTAGGCCGGCTTCTGGAAGTCGGCCATGATCCGGTACGGCAGCGACGCGAACGTCAGGTCGGCGGTCCGGGTGTCGACGCCGGAGCGCACCGCCTCCTCGGAGTACAGCCCGCCCAGGGCGAGCTCCATGAGGGTGTCGGACCTGATGATGTGCGTGGAGGAGCGCTGGACCATCGTCACGTCGGCGCCGACCTCCCATGCCGCCCCGCAGATGTCGAACGCTGAGTTGTTCGACCCGACGACGACGACCTTCCTGCCCTCGTAGCCGACCGGGCCGGCGTGCTCCGAGGAGTGCTGGATCTCGCCGCGGAAGCGGTCCATGCCGGGGAACTCCGGCTTGTTCGGCTTGCCGGAGACGCCCATCGCGAACACGAGCTGGCGCGGACGGAGCACGACCTCCTCGGGCCCGTTGCGGCGGTCCCGCGAGACCGTCACCGTCCATCGGCCCTCGGCCTCGTCGAACTCGGCCGTCTCCGCCGACGTCGAGCCCCAATAGTTGATCTCCATGACCCGCGTGTACATCTCGAGCCAGTCGCCGATCTTGTCCTTCGGCGCGAACACCGGCCAGTTGTCCGGGAACGGCATGTAGGGCAGGTGGTCGTACCAGACCGGGTCGTGCA
>JAVXWR010000309.1:0-3169 GCA_032230725.1 Actinomycetota bacterium | reverse complement strand
CCTGGGGAGAGGCGGCCGACCGGGCCGTCCCATAGGCTCGCTAGCCCGTCCTGTGACGGACGAGGAGGGGACACGATGAGCAACATCAGGGTGTTGGTATCAGGCGCGAGCATCGCGGGCCCGGCGCCTGGCCCACTGGCTGCGCAGACGGGGGGCCGCGGTGACCGTGGTGGAGCGGGCCCCCGAGCTGCGTCCCGGCGGACAGGCTGTGGACGCGCGCGGTGTGGCCAAGGAGGTCATACAGCGCATGGGGCTGGACGCGGCGGTGCGCGCGGCCCGCACCGACACTGCGGGCGCGTACACGGTGGACGTGGACGGGAACGTGCTGGAGACCTTCCGCGCCGACGACGACGGCGGTGACGGGTTCATCGCGGAGATCGAGATCCTGCGCGGGGACCTGTCCCAGGTGCTCTACGAGGACACCCGCGACGGTGTCGAGTACGTCTTCGGCGACCGGATCGCCGAACTGCGCCAGGACGCGGACGGGGTCGACGTGGCCTTCGTCGGGGGCGACCGGCGGCGCTTCGACCTGGTGATCGGGGCGGACGGGCTGCACTCGGCGCTGCGGGCGATGGCCTTCGGGCCGCGCGAGCACTTCATCCGCCACCTCGGGCACGTGCTGGCCTTCTACAGCGTTCCCAACGAGTTCGGCCTGGACCGCTGGCTGATCGACCACCAGGAGTCCGGGTCCGGGCGCTCCGCCGGCCTGCGGCCCATCCAGGACGCCACCCGGGCGATGGCCATGTTCTCCTTTCCCGCGGCCGACTTCGCCGTCGACCACCGCGACATCCCGGCCCAGAAGCGGCTGCTGCGCGACCGGATGGCCGGCCTGGGCTGGTCGACCCAGCGCATCCTCGCCCACCTCGACGACGCCCCGGACTTCTACCTCGACCAGGTCGCCCAGGTGGTGATGGACCGCTGGTCGAACGGGCGGGTGGGGCTGCTCGGGGACGCCGCGTGCAGCTCGTCGCCGATGTCCGGACAGGGCACCGGCATCGCCCTGGTCGGCGCCTACCTGCTCGCCGGCGAGCTGGCCGTCGCCGGGTGGGATCCCCGGGCCGGGTTCGCCGCCTACGAGGAGCGGATGCGCCCGTTCGTCGAGGCCAACCAGGAGATCGGCCGGATGCACGCACACAGCCGCCTCCCCGGCGCGGACGCCGAGCCGGCCCCGGACTACGGGTCCGAGTGGTTCACCGACCTGCTCGGGCGGGCGATCCACGGACCCGAGCTGCCCGACTACGCCGGGGTGCCGGACTCCGGGCCCCGGACCGTACCGCCGATCGCCTCGCCGGCGACGCCGTAGGACACCGCCCCGGGCCTGCCGTGTCGGGGGCCGCTCACAGGTCGATGCGGGACCCCATCACGACCGTGCGCTCGGTCGGGAGCCGGAACGAGCCGGCCGGGGACGCCGCGTTGTGGGCGAGCCCGATGAACAGTCGCTTGCGCCACGTGCTCATCCCGGGCTCCTGTCCGCGCTCGATGGTGATCTGGGAGATGTAGAAGAACGCCTGGTCCGGGTTGCCGTCGGCGAGCTCGGGCGAGAGCGCACAGGCCTGACGCAGCACCCCGGGCACGTCCTGCACGTCCTGGAACCCGAAGCGCGCGCTGACGTGCACGATCCCGTCGTGCGGGTGCTCGAGGTCGTCGACGGTCAGGCGCTGCTCGACCGGGACGTGCGGCACCGAGGTCGGGACCAGGGAGACGATCAGGACGCGCTCGTGGAGCACGTGGTTGAACTCGACGTTGGCCCGCAGGGCGAGCGGGGCGGTCTGCTTGGTCGGGTGGGGGAACACCGCAATTCCGGGCACCCGCACGATCTGTTCGGGGAGCTCGTCCAGGAACTCCTGCAGCGGCCCTTCCAGGTCGGTCCGCCGCGCGGTGACGGCCCGCCTGCCGCGCTGCCACGTCGTCATCACGACGACGACGAGGGTGGCGACCAGCAGCGGCAGCCAGCCACCGTGCACGATCTTGGTGAGGTTCGCCGCGAGGTAGAGCAGCTCGATGCCACCGAACACGACGCCGACGGTCACCAGCTGCCAGCGCGCCCAGTGCCAGGCGGTGGCGGCGTGGAACACGAACAACGTCGTCGAGATGAGCAGGGTGCCGGTGACGGCGAGCCCGTAGGCGGTGGCGAGGCTCGACGACGACCGGAAGGTGGCGATCAGGATGAGCACGCCGCCGAAGAGCAACCAGTTCACCGTCGGCACGTAGATCTGCCCGCTCTCGCTGGGCGAGGTGTGGCGCACCGTCAACCGAGGGAGGTAGCCCAGCCGGACGGCCTGTTGTGACACCGAGAACGCCCCCGAGATCACCGCCTGCGAGGCGATCACGGTCGCTGCGGTCGCGAGGACGATCAGCGGGAGCCGGGCCCAGTCGGGCGCGAGCAGGTAGAAGGGGTTCGCCACCGCCGCGGGGTCGTGCAGGATCAGCGCGCCCTGGCCCAGGTAGTTGACGATCAGTGCGGGGAACACGACGACGAACCAGGCGCGGCGGATGGGCCGGCGCCCGAAGTGGCCCATGTCGGCGTAGAGCGCCTCCGCCCCGGTGATCGCGAGCACCACGGCGCCCATCGCGATGAACGCGGTGAACGGGTGGTCGGCGAAGAAGAGCACGATGTAGGTGGGGGACAGCCCGAGCAGCACGTCGGGGTGGGCGACGATCCGGGGCAGCCCCAGCACCGCCAGGACCACGAACCACAACGCCATGACGGGCCCGAACAACCGCCCGACCCGCTCGGTGCCGACCCGCTGCGCGACGAACAGGATCGTCAGGATCACCGCCCCGATCGGCAGCACGCCCTCGGCGAGCTCCGGGCGCACCACCTCGACCCCCTCCACCGCGGAGAGCACCGAGATGGCCGGGGTGATCAGCGAGTCGCCGTAGAACAGCGCGGCGCCGAGCACCCCGAGAGCCAGCGCGAACGACGCCGCCCGCCCGGCCCGCAGGGTGCCGCGAACCAGGGCCGCCAGGGCCATGACCCCGCCCTCGCCGTCGTTGTCGGCGCGCAGCATGAACGTCACGTACTTGATCGTCACGATCACCGTGACCGACCAGAAGATCAGCGACACGACGCCGTACACGTCGGTCGGCGACGGCGTCACGGCGTTGTCGTCGATGGAGAAGACGGTCTGCATCGCGTAGAGCGGGCTGGTCCCGATGTCGCCGAACA
>JAVXWR010000303.1:0-4466 GCA_032230725.1 Actinomycetota bacterium | reverse complement strand
CGCCTACCTGTTCCGCGACGGCGTCCTCACCCAGATCACCCGCGACGACACGTTCGTGCAGTCGCTCATCGACGAGGGCCGGATCACCGAGGACGAGGCCGCGAGCCACCCCCAGCGATCGCTGCTGCTGCGGGCCCTCACCGGGCACGACGTCGAGCCGTCGCTGACGGTGCGCGAGGCCCGCGCGGGCGACCGCTACCTGCTCTGCTCCGACGGCCTCTCCGGCGTGGTGAGCGCGGAGACCATCGCGGACGCACTGACGATCCCCGACCCGCAGAGCTGCGCGGACCGGCTCATCGAGCTCGCGCTCAAGGGCGGCGGGCCCGACAACGTCACCTGCATCGTGGCCGACGTCGTCGACGTCGACTACGGCGAGGACCAGCCGATCTACGGCGGCGCCGCAGGCGACGGGCGCGCGGACCCACCCCCCGGGGACTCCGCCGCCGCCCGTGCCTCCGCGGCCACGCTGACCCGCGCCGAACCCTCGCCCCGAGCCGACCCGGTGCCCGCCCGCAACGACGGGGGACGCGGCCGCAGCAAGCCGCGGCGCTCGCGCATGGCGGTCGTCCTCGCGGTGGTCGGCGTGCTCGTGCTCGCCGGCCTCGCGCTGCTCGTGACGCGGCTGTGGATCTCCCAGCAGTACTACGTGGGCGTCGCGGGCGACGAGGTCGTCATCTACCAGGGCGTGCGGGGCGAGGTGCTCGGCGTGCAGCTGCAGGACGTCGCGGAGCAGACCGGGCTGAAGGTCGGTGACCTCACGCAGGTCGGCCGGATGTCCGTGCAGGGCGGCTCGCTGCCGACCTCGGACCTCGATTCGGCGCACCGCACCGTCGACCGGCTGCGCACCGACGAGATGCTCCCCGTCTGCCGGCCCCCGGCCCCCGCGGCACCGACCACGCCCGGCGCCGCCCCCGCTCCCGGCCAGCCCGGCGCCGCCGTCCCGACCACGGCGGCCCCCGCCCCCGCCCCCGGAGCCCAGGCGCCCACCGCCGTCACCGCCGCGCCCCCGCCCGTGTCCACGTCCCCGCAGGTCCCGGGACGCGACTGTCGCCGGGTGCAGTAATGGCCCGCCCCGCCCAGGCCGCGCCCGGCGGACGGAGCGGCAGCACGCGGCCCCCCGTCGAAGCACCGGCGGACCGCACCGCGCTGCGCCCGATCGTCGCCGCCGCCGTCTCCACCCGCCGTGGCATCGAGCTGGCGCTGCTCGCGTTCGCCGCCGTCATCACGACCGGCGCGCTCGTGCTCGTCGAGGCGAACCAGAACCAGGAGCTCAACCTCACGCTGCTCTACCTGGGGGCGGCGTACCTGGCGCTGTTCGCGGCCGCGCACGTCGCGGTGCGGAAGTTCGCGCCGTACGCCGACCCGGTGATGCTGCCGTGCGCGGCGCTGCTCAACGGCCTCGGCCTCGTGATGATCCACCGGATCGACCTCGCCAAGGCCGCCCGGGCGGCGGCGCTCGGCAACCCCGCTCCCGACGCGGACGCGCTGCGCCAGATCGCATGGCTCGCCCTCGGCCTGGTCATCTTCGTGGTCGTCATGTGGCGGGTACCTGACCACCGCACGCTCGCCCGCTACGGCTACACGGTCGGGTTCGTGGGGCTGGTGCTGCTCGGCCTGCCCGCGATCCTCCCGTCGGCGCTCTCCGAGGTGAACGGCGCGAAGATCTGGATCCGGCTCGGCGGCGTCGGCATCCAGCCCGGGGAGTTCGCCAAGATCCTGCTGACGGTCTTCTTCGCCTCGTTCCTGGTCGCCAAGCGCGACCTGTTCACGACGGCGGGCAAGCGCTTCCTCGGCATGACCTTCCCCCGCCCCCGCGACCTCGCACCGCTGCTCATCGCGTGGGCCGTCGCCATGGGCGTCCTGGTGTTCGAGTCCGACCTCGGTACCTCGCTGATGTTCTTCGGGATCGTCCTCTCGATGATCTACGTGGCCACCGAGCGGTCCTCCTGGGTTCTCATCGGCCTGGTCATCTTCGGGGCCGGCGCGTTCGCGGCGTGGACGTTCGTCTCCCGCGTGCAGCTGCGCGTCGACGTGTGGCTCAACCCGCTCGGCGACCCGGCCAACACCAGCTTCCAGGTCGCGCAGGGCCTGTTCGGGCTCGCGACCGGCGGCATGCTCGGCACCGGCCTCGGGGCGGGCCGGCCGGACCTCGTCCCGCTCTCGAGCACCGACTTCATCTTCACCTCGATGGGCGAGGAGCTCGGTCTCGTCGGGCTCATGGTCCTGCTGCTGCTCTATGGGCTCATCTCCACCCGCGCCCTGCGCACCGCCCTCGCCGTCCGCGACACGTTCGGGAAGCTGCTGGCCGCCGGCCTCGGGTTCACCGTGATGATCCAGGTGTTCGTGGTCTGCGGCGGGGTCATCGACCTCATCCCGAACACCGGGCAGGCCGCGCCGTTCATGTCCTACGGCGGGTCGTCGCTGGTGGCGAACTACGCGCTGGTGGCCCTCGTGCTGCGGGTCTCGAACGCCGCCCGCCAGCCGGCGGCGGACAAGGCCAAGCCGGAGCCGGGTCGGGCGGCCGAGGGGCCCCGCACGCCGCTCGCCGAGGCGCACACCGAGATGGTGTCGCGCGGCGACGCCGCCACCCCGCCCCACGGCGCCCCGCCCGTCGCGCCGACGCGGGGCCGGGCCCAGCCGAGCGACGGGGGGAGGACCCGAGAGTGAACACCCCGCTGCGTCGGGTCTCCCTCGTCGTCATGGGCCTGATCGTGCTGCTGCTCGGACAGGCCACGTGGGTCCAGGTGGTCAAGGCCGACGACTACAAGTCCAACCAGTACAACCAGCGCGTCCTGCTCGACGAGTACTCCCGCCAGCGCGGGCAGATCAGCGCCGGCGGGGACGTGCTCGCCGCCAGCGTTCCCACGAACGACCGGCTGAAGTACCTGCGCCAGTACTCGAGCGGCCCGACGTACGCCCCGATCACCGGCTACTACTCGCAGGTCTACGGGTCGACCGGGGTGGAGCGGGCTGAGGACTCGGTGCTCAACGGCACCGACGACCGGCTGTTCGTGCGCCGTATCTCCGACGTGATCACCGGCCGGGCCCCGGCGGGTGGGAACGTCGCGCTGACCATCGACCCCAAGGTCCAGCAGGTCGCGTACGACGCCATGGCCTCCAAGGGCTACAGCGGCAGCGTCGTCGCCATCCGGCCGCAGACCGGCGAGATCCTCGCGCTGGTCTCGACGCCGTCCTTCGACCCGAACCCGCTCGCCAGCCACGACGGCACCGCGCAGAAGGCGGCGTGGAACGCGCTCGACCCGAACAGCCCGGATTCGCCGCTGATCGACAAGGCGGTCAGCTCGACCTATCCGCCCGGGTCGACGTTCAAGCTGGTGAACACCGCCGCCGCGCTCGAGGCGAACGCGATCACGCCGGACTCCCCGGTGACGGCGGCGCCCCGGATCACGCTGCCCGACAGCGTCACGACCCTCGAGAACTACGACGGCGAGGCGTGCGGCTCCGGCCCCACGGTGCCGTTCTCGGTCGCCTTCGCGAAGTCCTGCAACGCCCCCTTCGCCCAGCTGGCCGACCAGATCGGCGCCGACAAGCTGCGCGCCCAGGCGGCGGCGTTCGGCATGGAGAACGCGAACCTCACCGTGCCGATGCCGGTCGCCGAGTCCTCGGTCGGCGAGCTCGGCGACGGCGCCGCCCTCGCGCAGTCGGGCATCGGGCAGCGCGACGTGCGGATGACCCCGCTCCAGAACGCGATGATCACCTCGACCATCGCCAACGGTGGCGTGCCGATGCAGCCCCACCTGGTCAGCCAGATCCAGGGACAGGACCTCTCGGTCGTGGACACCACCGAGCCCGACCGCGGGTCGCGGGCGATCTCGTCGAGCACCGCCGCCACCTTGACCCAGCTGATGATCGGCTCGGAGAACGGCGGCACCAGCGGCGGGAAGATCCCCGGCGTCCAGCTCGCCTCGAAGACCGGCACCGCGGAGTGGGGACCCACCCCGAAGACCAGCCCGCCGCACACCTGGTACGACGTGTTCGGTCCGGTGCCCGACCCCCAGGTCGCGGTCTCGGTGATCGTGGAGAAGGGCGGCAACCGGGGCGACGACGCGACCGGGTCGTCCGTCGCCGGGCCGGTCGGCCGCGCGGTCGTTGCCGCGGCCCTGCAGCAGGGAGGGAGGTAGCTCGATGGCTCCGACCACCGGCACCCTGCTCGCCGACCGCTACCGGATCGGCCGACGCATCGCCATCGGCGGCATGGGCGAGGTCTGGGAGGCGCAGGACTCGCGCCTCGACCGCACCGTCGCCGTGAAGATCCTCAAGGCCGAGCTGTCCGGGGACCCCGAGTTCCTCCACCGCTTCCGCACCGAGGCCCGCACCGCCGCCTCGCTGAACAACCCCGGCATCACCCAGGTCCACGACTACGGCGAGACGACCACCGACTGGACGACGGCCAACGGCACCGTGCAGGTCCCGGTCGCCTACCTGGTGATGGAGCTGGTGCGCGG
>JAVXWR010000237.1:0-3734 GCA_032230725.1 Actinomycetota bacterium | reverse complement strand
CGCAGCTGGCGCTCGACGAAGTTGCCCGGCCGGGCGAGGTCGTCCAGACCGACCTCGGCGGGCTCGACGCCGTGCAGCGCCGCGAGCACGTCCATCGTCGACTCGCCGATCCGGGTCTTCACCTCCGAGGAGCTGACCCAGTCCGCGTCCGCCGGGCCGTTCAGCACCCGGCCGGGGGCGAAGTCCATGACGTAGAAGTCCACGCCGGCGACGTCGCGGTCGTCGCAGAAGGCGATCGGGGTCGGCACCGGCACGTCGGTCGGGGAGAGCGCGGAGAGGAAGCGCCACTCGCGGCCCATGTCGTGTGCGGTCTCGAGCACCCCGCCGAGCGGCGGGCGGCGGAGCGCCCACGTGGTGCCGGCCTCGTCGCGGACCCGGTAGGTGAGGTTGGAGCGCCCACCGGTGATCCGCTCGAAGGTCACGTCGCCGGAGATGTCGGGGACCGAGCGCCGGAACCACTCGACGGCGGCGTCCGGGACCCCGGAGTCGCCCGAGATCCCCGCGGTGCTCACGGGGTCACCACGATCTTGCCGACCTGGGCGTTCGACTCGAGGTAGGTGTGCGCCTCGACGATCGTGTCGAGGCCGGCGAACACCCGGTCCACCTGTGGGCGGAAGTCGCCGGAGCGCAGCCCCGCACCCACGAACGCCCCTGCCCGCTGCAACCGCTCCTCGTCGTGCGTCATCGCGAAGAGCGTATAGCTCCGCATCCACAGATCGGGCAGCGTCTCGGCCGGGAAGATCGTCGGCTCGCCGGAGAGCAGCCCGTGGATGGTGAGGATCCCGCCGGACGCGGTCGCCTTCGCGAGGTCGGCGACGCCCGGCCCGGCGATCGCGTCGAACACGTGCTCGGCACCGCGCCCACCGGTGATCTCCAGGACCCGCGCCACCAGGTCCTCCTCGGCGGTCGCGACGACGTGCGCCGCGCCCGCGTCGAGCAGGGGCTGTGCTCGCGACGACGACCGCGTCGTCGCGATCGGGATCGCCCCGACCCGGTTGGCGACGGCGATCGCGGCCAGCCCGACGCTCGAGGTCGCCGCGGTGATGACCACGTGGTCCCCGGCGCGCAGGCCGCCGGTCTCGACCAGTCCGCCGTAGCCGACGAGGAACGGCATCCACACCGCGGCGCCGTCGACCCAGCTCGTCATGTCAGGCAGCGGCACGACGGCTCGTGCGGGAACGAGGGCGCGGTCGGCGTAGACCGAGTAGTCGTTCATCGAGAAGCCGGGCACGACGCTGACGCGGTCGCCGACGCCGTGCCGGGTCACCTCCGGGCCGACCGCGGACACCGTCCCGCTGCACTCGTAGCCCAGCCCGGCCGGGAGCCGCGCCGCCTCGATGTAGCGGCCCCGCCGGAACATCGACTCGGCGCGGTTGAGGCCGATCGCGGCCACGTCGACGACGAGCTCGCCCGGGCCGGGCTCCGGGTCGGGCACCTCCTCGATGCGCAGCACGTCGGGCTCGCCCAGCTCGGAGAACCGCACCGCTCTCGTCATGGCTCCGGCCAACCCCCTCGCTCCGCTCGCCCCCGGGTCCATCTCCCCGTCGCTCCGCTCGCCCCCGGGAGATCGTGCCGCCACGTCACGGCGTCCACACCCTCTTCCCGGACGGGGTGGACGGGTCTAGCGTGACCGCGTGACCAGATTCGAAAGTTGGTCACGCCCGACGGCGAGGAGGCCGGCATGAGCGACGCGCGCGCCCACCGGGTCCTCGACGCCGCCGGCGAGCTGCTCGTGACCCTCGGCTACCGCAAGGTGACGATCGCCGACGTCGCGGACCGGGCCGGCGTCGGGAAGGGCACCGTCTACCTGCACTGGCCGAGCAAGCTCGAGCTCTTCGGTGCGGTGCTCGTCCGGGAGGGCGTCGCGGTGGGCCGGGAGCACCTGGCCGCGCTGCGGGCCGACCCGGGCCACGTCGTGCTGCACCGGACGCTGTCCGAGTCGTTCCTGACGATCATGCACCGGCCGCTCGCGCGGGCGCTCTACACCGGTGACGCGGGGCTGCTCGGTGCGCTCGCGTCGGACACCAAGATCGGCCGGTCGGTGGTGGGGGGCAACACGGCGTACCAGCCCCATCACCTCGGCCTGCTGTACCGCCACGGGCTGCTCGCCGACGATCCCGCGACCCAGCCGACGCTCTACTACCGCCTCGCGGCCACCAGCCTCGGCTTCTTCCTCGGCGACGACCTCGCCGGCGGCGCCGACCTCCACGAACGCGCCGACGCGCTCGCCGTCACCGTGCGCCGCGCCTTCGAACCGCCCGAGCTGCCCCCACCGACCCGGCTGGCCGTCGCGGCCGCCGAGGTCGACGCCCTCTACTCCGGCCTGCTCGACGAGATGAGCCGGTCCCTGCCCGACACCCCCGAGGAGGGGTCATGACGCCCACCACCGAACTCGCCCCGGCCGACCACGACACGCCGACCACCGCCGACGAGCCCGCGCTGCTCGCCTGGCTCGCGCGGATGCGCGACGAGGCGCCGGTCTGGCGCGACCGCTACGGGATGTACCACGTGTTCCGCCACGCCGACGTCCACACCGTGCTCCGCGACCCGGCGACGTTCTCGTCCGACTCCGGCCGGCTCTCGCCCGTGGCGAAGGCGACCAACCGCGGGATGCTCACCCAGATCGACCCGCCGGAGCACCGGCGCATGCGTGCGGTGGTCTCCTCGGCGTTCACCCCGAAGCGCGTCGCCGCCCTCGAGCCCCGGATCCGCGCGATCACCCGCAGCCTGCTCGACGACGTCGAGGACGAGGAGTTCGACCTCGTCGACGCCCTCGCGTTCCCGCTGCCGGTCACCGTGATCGCCGAGATGCTGGGGCTGCCCGCCTCCGACCACGACACGTTCCGCGGCTGGGCCGACCGCCTCTTCTCGATGCAGGTGGACGACCCGACCGACCCCGAGCTCGGCCCGCGGGTCGCGGCCGCGATGGCCGACATCCGCGAGTACCTCGTCGCCCGCGTCGAGGAACGCCGCGCGGCCGTGGCCGACGGGACCGCCGGGGACGACCTGATCACCGCCCTGGTCACCGCCGAGGTCGTGACCGACGGGTCGCCGGTGCTCCTCGACGACGAGGAGGCCGCCAACTTCTCCCTCCTGCTGCTGCTCGCGGGGCACATCACCACGACGGTGCTGCTGGGCAACGCGATCCGGACCTTTCACGATCACCCGCTGGCCGACGGTCGCGACGTCTGGACCGTGCTCGGCGAGGACCCGTCGCTCATCCCGGCCGCGATCGAGGAGGTGCTGCGGCTGCGGTCGCCGTTCACGCAGACCGGCCGCGTGACCATGCGGGATGTCGAGATCGGCGGCGTCCTGGTCCCGGCGGACCGGTTCGTGCTGCCCTCGCTGCTCTCGGCCAATCACGACGAGCGCGCGTTCGCCGACCCCGAGGCGTTCGTCCTGGACCGGGGGATCGGGGGAGGCGCCCAGACCGCGTTCGGTCACGGGGTGCACTTCTGCCTCGGGGCGCCGCTGGCCCGCCTGGAGGGGCGCGTCGCCCTGGAGGAGCTGACCGCCCGCTACGCCGGGCTCACCCCGGCCGAGTCCGCTGCGGCGACACTGCGCCCCTATCCGCGGGGGGTGCTGGGGGTCCGGAACCTTCCCGTGCGTGGGTCCCGACGTCACAAGGGGTGACCCTTCGCGGGGATCTTCTCACCGTGCGTCACACTGACGTCCGTGACCCCCGGAACGCCGGCGCGAATCCTCCTCGGTGCGGCGTGCCTGGTCGGCCTGAT
>JAVXWR010000236.1:0-3021 GCA_032230725.1 Actinomycetota bacterium | reverse complement strand
CGCGCGCTGGCCGGGAGACGCGGCGCCATGTGAACGGATGTGGTCGTGGTAGCGACCACATCCGTTCACATGCGGTCAGCGCAGCGCCCGGTTCACCGCGGACACGACGGCCTTCAGCGAGGCGGTGAGGATCGAGCCGTCGATGCCGATGCCCCACACCTCCCGGTCGGTCCCGGCACCGTCGCCGACGGCGGCCTCGACGTAGGCCGCGGCGCGGGCGTCGTCGCCTGCCGACATGGCGTGCTCGGCGTAGTCGAGGACGCGGACGTCGTACCCGACGGAGGCGAGCGCGTCGACGAACGCCGCGATCGGGCCGTTGCCGACGCCGGTCACCTCGTGCAGCTCGCCCTCGACGCGCAGCGTGGCCTCCAGCTCGGCCTTGCCGTCGTCGTGGGTCGAGACCCGGGAACGCACCAGCTCCAGCGGCGTGCGCCGCAGCAGGTACTCCTCGGCGAAGATGTCGTACATCTCCTTGGCCGAGACCTCGCCGCCCTCGGTGTCGGTCTGCTCCTGGACCCGGCGTGAGAACTCGATCTGCAGGCGCCGCGGCAGCTCGAGCTGGTGCTCGGTCTTCATCAGGTAGGCGACGCCGCCCTTGCCCGACTGCGAGTTGACCCGGATGACCGCCTCGTAGGTGCGGCCGACGTCCTTCGGGTCGATCGGGAGGTACGGCACCTCCCACGGGTGGTCGTCGACCGACACGCCCGCCGTCGAGGCCTCGGCCCGCATCGCCTCGAGGCCCTTGTTGATCGCGTCCTGGTGCGAGCCGGAGAACGCGGTGAACACCAGGTCGCCGCCCCAGGGGTGGCGCTCCCCGACGGGCAGCTGGTTGCAGAACTCGACGGTGCGACGTACCTCGTCGATGTCGGAGAAGTCGATCTGCGGGTCGATGCCCTGGCTGAACAGGTTCATGCCCAGCGTGACCAGGCAGACGTTGCCGGTGCGCTCGCCGTTGCCGAACAGGCAGCCCTCGACGCGGTCGGCCCCGGCCTGCACGCCGAGCTCGGCGGCGGCGACACCGGTGCCGCGGTCGTTGTGCGGGTGCAGCGACAGGATGATCGAGTCGCGGCGGGCGAGGTTGCGGTGCATCCACTCGATGGAGTCCGCGTAGACGTTCGGGGTCGCCATCTCCACCGTCGCCGGCAGGTTGACGATCATCGGCTTCTCGGGCGTCGGCTCCCAGACGTCGCCGACCGCGTCGACGATCTCCTTGGCGTAGGAGAGTTCGGTGCCGGTGTAGGACTCCGGCGAGTACTGGAAGCGCCAGTCGGTGCCGGGACGCTTCTCGGCCTCGGCCCGGACGAGCTTCGCCCCGTCCGTCGCGATCTTCGTGATGCCGTCGCGGTCGGAGCGGAAGACCACCCGGCGCTGCAGGATCGACGTCGAGTTGTACAGGTGCACGACGGCCGAGTGGGCGCCCTCGAGGGACTCGAACGTGCGGCTGATCAGCTCGGGGCGCGCCTGCGTCAGCACCTGGATGCGGACGTCGGACGGGACCGCGTCCTGGGTGATGATGTCGCGGACGAAGTCGAAGTCGGTCTGCGAGGCGGCCGGGAAGCCGACCTCGATCTCCTTGTAGCCCATGCGCACGAGCAGGTCGAACATGCGGCGCTTGCGGGCGGGGGACATCGGGTCGATCAGCGCCTGGTTGCCGTCGCGCAGGTCGACCGCGCCCCACAGTGGGGCCTTCGTGACGACCGTGTCGGGCCAGGTGCGGTCGGGTACCGAGATCTTCTCGACGACGTCGGCGAACGGCTTGTAGCGGTGCACCGGCATGTGGCTGGGCCGCTGGGTGTTCCAGAACGGCTGGTCGGCCGGGATGTCGCCGTCGGGATGGACGACGGTGTTGCGGATGTCGCCGATCGGACCGTCGGGCATCGACGTGGACATGCTCATGGGTTCGTGATCTCCGTGCGGCGGTGCAGGGATCCCGGGCCGGGCGGCGCGGGAGGCGACCGGCGAGCACGCATCACCCGCGGCGGGGAGCCGGTCTCGGTCAGGCCCCGCCGCGGCTGGGAAGGAGCAGCACGCGGAACATTGCTCGTCACGGTAGACCCATGGGCCCCGGTCCCGGCAAGGGACGCCCGCGACCGGAGCGTGTCCCACCGGACGGCAGGACACGATGACCGCTGGTCACGGCGCGACTACCACCGAGTAGGCGGACGTGCCATGATCTGCGTCATGTCGCAGGACGCCGAGACCGGCCAGGAGCGCAAGGCGAGCACGGGGCAGGATCTGCGGGCTCTCGCGGGCAAGTCGTTGACGCTCGCCGCCTCGGTGATCCGCATCCTCACCGTCATCTTCGCGGCGATCCTCGTGATCCACGTGGTCCTGACGGTGGCCGCGGCCAACCCGACCAACGGCATCACCACATTCTTCGCCAGCGCGGCGAACAACCTGACCCTGGGCATCGGGGACCTGTTCCTGCCGGCGAACGAGTCGCTCAAGGTGATCCTGAACTACGGCCTCGCGGCCGTGGTGTGGCTGGTCATCGGTGTGATCATCGCGCGCATCCTCAACGCGCTCGCCCCCTGACCCCGGCCCCACCCCGCGTCGCCCGGAGCACCGGGCGCGCTCGGCTAGGGTGGAGAGCCGGTTCGGGTCGCCGGGCCGTCGTCCGCGGGACCCAGCCCGGAGGAGATCTCACAGCCGGAGGTCGGTGCAGGTGGCGCTCGTCGTCCAGAAGTACGGCGGGTCGTCCGTCCAGTCCGCGGAGCGCATCAAGCGCGTCGCGGAACGCATCCTGCGGACCCGCAAGGACGGCAACGACGTGGTCGTGGTCGCCTCCGCGATGGGCGACACCACCGACGAGCTGACCGACCTCGCGATCCAGGTGCACCCGAGCCCGCCCCCGCGCGAGCTGGACATGCTGCTGACCTCGGGCGAGCGCATCTCCAACGCGCTGCTGGCGATGGCCATCAACGCCCTGGGCGGGCGGGCGCGGTCGTTCACCGGCTCCCAGGCCGGGATGATCACCACCGGCAAGCACGGCGACGCCCGGATCCTCGACGTGACGCCGGG
>JAVXWR010000226.1:0-5675 GCA_032230725.1 Actinomycetota bacterium | reverse complement strand
CGCGGTGACCGTCGGCGAGCCGGAGAGCGCGGCGGCGGTGCGCGGCGGGATCGTCGTGCTCCACTCCTCGCACGGGGTCACCGAGCGCACCGAACGCATCGTGGAGGGCCTCGCGGGGGAGGGCTGGCTGACGGTCGCCCCGCACCTGTTCCACCGCGAGGGCGCCCCCCGCTTCGACGACGAGACGTCGGCGTCCGAGGGCGCCACCCTGGTCTCCGGCGCCTCGGTCCTCGCCGACTCGGACGCCTCCTTCGGCTGGCTCGCCGACCACGGGGTGCCCTCCGACCGCATGGGCGTCCTCGGCTTCGACCTCGGGGCGACCGCCGCCCTCGTCGTCGCCTCGCAGCGCGCGCTCGGTGCGGCCGTCACGGTGGCCGCGGCCGGTGTGCAGGCCCCGCTGGCCGACGGGCTGCCGGCCCTGCTCGACATCATCGGCGAGCTCACCTGCCCCTGGCTCGGGCTCTACGGCGAGACCGGCGACCCGGTCGACCCGTCCGACGTCGACCGGCTCCGCGAAGCGGCGCACGCCTCCGGCGGCGTCGTCGACGTCGTCGTCTTCCCTGCCTCCGAGCACCGCTTCGACGCCGACGACGTCGCGCCGGTGGCGCAGGACCCGCTCGAGGACCACGACGGCGAGGGCACCCGTTCCGAGGCGCGCAACCGCGTGCTCAACTGGTTCGACGCACACTTGCGCTGAGGTGGCGAGCGTCTGGCAGCGGAGCCGGAGGACCACGGTGTGACGACGACGCAGGACCGGGCCGAGGGGGAGGTCCGGCAGGAACGACGCCGGCGTGCCCGCATCGCGCGGGTAATCGTCTGGTCGGCCCGCATCGTCGGGCTGCTCTCCATCCTCTCGATCCTCGCCCCCGCGGCCCGTCGGCGGCTGGAGCCCGCGGCCTGGTTGGGACTGCCGGTCGAGGCCTCGCTCGTGGGCACGGTCGTGCTCGCGACCGCCGGCGTCGGGCTGATGCTGCTGGCCACCGGCCTGCGTCGGCGGAAACGGCGGGCCTGGCAGCTGGCGGTGCTGCTGTGCGTGGTGATCGTCGCCTCGCACGCTCTCGGCCGTCACCCGATCCCGCCGCTCGTCGTGGCCGTCGTCCTGCTGATCGGCCTGCTGCTCACGCGCCGCGAGTTCGACGCGATGCCGGACCCCGTCGACCGGCTCCTCGCGCTGCGCCTGGTGCTGCAGCTGCTGGCGGCCGGCTTCGTCATCGTCTCGGCGATGCTGTTCTTCGTGCGGCCGACGCTGTTCGTCGACCGGCCCTCGGCCGGCGAGAAGTTCGCGCAGGCCGCGCTGTCGCTGATCGGCGTCTCGGGCCCCGTCGCGTTCCGGATCGAGTGGTACGACGACCTGACCGCCGCCGTCGGGCTCACCTTCGGCATCAGTGCCCTCGTGCTCGGCGGGTACTTCCTGCTGCGCTCCGCCGAGCCGCGCCCCCAGCTCTCCCCCGAGGACGTCGCGGGCATCCGGGCCCTGCTCGAGCGCCATGGCGCCGCGGACTCGCTGGGCTACTTCGCGCTCCGCCGGGACAAGTCGGTGGTGTTCTCGGAGTCGGGCAAGGCGGCGGTGGCCTATCGCGTGGTCGCGGGCGTCGCGCTGGCGTCCGGGGACCCGCTCGGCGACGTCGAGGCCTGGCCGGGCGCGATCGAGGCCTTCGTCGCGGTGTGCCGGCGATACGGGTGGGTGTCCGCCGTGCTCGGGTGCTCGGAGACCGGCGCGCGGGTGTGGTCCCGGGAAGCGGGCCTCGGTGCGCTCGAGCTCGGCGACGAGGCCGTCGTCGACGTCGCGACCTTCTCCCTGCAGGGCCGTGCGATGCGCACCGTGCGCCAGGCGGTGTCGCGGATCAAGCGCGCCGGCTACGAGACCACGGCGCGGCGGCTGCGCGACGTGCCGGACGACGAGCTCGCGACGCTGCGGGCCTGCGTGGCGCGCTGGCGGGGCGGACCCGACGAGCGGGGCTTCTCCATGGCCCTCTCGCGCGCCGGCGACGCGACGGCGGACCCGGAGGCGGTCGTCGTCGTGGCCGCGCTCGAGGGCGCACCCAAGGGGCTGCTGCAGTTCGTGCCGTGGGGCACCGAGGGGCTCTCGCTCGACCTCATGGTCCGCGACCCGGCGGTCAGCGAGAACGGCCTCAACGAGCTGCTGATCACCGACCTGCTCGCGGGATGCCGGGGCCTGGACGTGAGCCGGGTGTCGCTGAACTTCGCAGTGTTCCGGTCCGCGCTGGAGCGCGGTGAGCGGATCGGTGCCGGGCCGGTCGCCCGGCTCTGGGCCCGCCTGCTGCGGATCGCCTCGCGGTGGTGGCAGATCGAGACGCTCTACCGCTTCAATGCCCGCTTCGCCCCGGCGTGGGTGCCGCGGTTCCTGGTGTTCGATGCGGTGCGCGACCTGCCGCGGATCGCCGTCGCCGCCTTCGAGGCGGAGGGCTACGGCGGCAGGCCGCCCAGGTTGTTGCGTCTGCTCCGTCGGTAGGTAGGTGCGCTGCGCGCTCGTGAGCACTTTCGGGTGCTATAGCCACCGAAAGTGCTCACGAGCCTTCGGCACCTAGGGACGCACCAGCACCTTCAGGGCCTCGCGGTCGTTCATCGCGCGGTAGCCCTCGGGGACCTCGTCGAGCCCGATGGTCTTGTCGAAGACCTTGCCGGGCCGGACCTTGCCCGACTGCACGTCGGGCAGGAGCTCGGCCATGTTGGCCTGCGTCGGGGCGATGCCACCGGTGATCCTGATGTTCTTGACGAACTTCTGGCCGGCGTTGGGGATGTTGCCGCTCTGCGGCACCCCGACGATGCCGACGGCGCCGCCCGGCTTCGTCACGTTGATCGCCGTGGTGATCGACTGGTCGAGCCCGACGGCCTCGATGGTGCAGTGCGCGCCGTCGGCGCCGAGGATGTCCTTGACCCGTCGCTCGCCCTCCTCGCCGCGCTCGGCCACGATGTGAGTGGCGCCGAACTCCTGGCCGAGGTCGGTGCGCGGCTTGTGGTGGCCCATGAGCACGATGCGCTCGGCCCCGAGCCGCCAGCTGGCGAGCACACCGAGCAGGCCGACCGCGCCATCGCCCACGACGACGACGTCCTTGCCAGGGCCGACGCCCGCCGTCACCGCGGCGTGGTGGCCGGTGCCGAAGACGTCCGAGAGCGTGAGCAGGCTCGGCATGAGCTCGGAGTCCTGCGGTACGTCGAGCGTGGTGAGCACGTGGTCGGCGTACGGCACCCGTGCCGCCTCGCCCTGCGCGCCGTCGGTCTCGGCGCCCCAGGCGTTGCCGTTCGGGCACGCGCTCGTCAGGCCGGCCTGGCAGTACTCGCAGGTGCCGTCGGCGTAGAAGAACGGCGCGACGACGAGGTCGCCCTGCTTGACCCGGCTCACCTCGGAGCCGGTCTCCTCGATGACCCCGATGAACTCGTGGCCGATGCGGCCACCCTCCTCGGTGGCCTCGCGGTTCTTGTACGGCCAGAGGTCGCTGCCGCAGATGCAGGAGTGCGTGATGCGGACGACGGCGTCGGTGGGGTTCTCGACCTTCGGGTCGGGAACGTCCTCGACCCGGACGTCGCCGGCGCCGTAGATGAGAGTGGCCTTCACGGCTGGTGTCCTCCTCGAGCGGGGTGTTCCGAGAGGCCTACCCGGGTCACCGGGGACGGATGCGCGCCACTGCATTGGTCACGACGGGGAATACCGGACGGTCCGGGGGCGGCCGCCGGTCGGGCGCGGCCGCGGTGTACTGTCTTCGACCGGTGGCCCCAGGGCCTCGGGAGGCTTCGCCTAGTCTGGTCTATGGCGCCGCACTGCTAATGCGGTTTGGGTTAACGCCCATCCCGGGTTCAAATCCCGGAGCCTCCGCGGCGGCGGTCCCCCGGGTACGTCGCACAACTGAAGACCTGCGCCCGTAGCTCAACGGATAGAGCATCTGACTACGGATCAGAAGGTTAGGGGTTCGAATCCCTTCGGGCGCGCTCGTCATCTCGGGGGCCTGACCTGCGGAAACGCAGGTCACTGGCCCCGTTCTCGTCGGTAGGGTGCGGCGTCCTGGCGACCATGGCCGGCGGCGCCCCGTTGCGAGCTCTCACGAGCGTGGTCCTTCACCGCCGGCCGCGTCGGTCGAGGGTGGGGTCGCACGCGCTAGCGGTTCTCCGGCGGCTCGAAGGTGACGGCGAGCGCCTGATGCCACGCGCTGTGCTGGGCTATGCCCTCCTTCCTGTTGACCACGGAGGAGCCGCACACCGTGCACATGAGGCTGGTCCCTCGGGTCTCGTAGCTCGGCTCGGTCGCCAGGAGAGCGCGCGCTTCTCTCTGATCCATGCCCTCGATGTTGGCTCGGGCGGCCGCCGCATCACCAGCCCCCCGGACGATGGCCGGTCGGCGGGTCGCCCAGCTCAGCCTCCCGCAACGTCGACCGGCACAGCGGCGAGTGGAAGGCCGGCGAGACCCTGTTCGTGCGCGGCTCGATGGCGGCAGCCGATCGGGAACGTCGCGAGAACCTCACCAGGGGCGCCCGGGTGATCGTGCGGGGCCGGCTCAGCCAGGGACTCAAGGCGGTCCCGGCCCTTTCGCTGGGGTCGGGACCCGAGGGCGGGCCTCTCCCGGCTCAACTCTTCTCGTCGGTCTCTTCGTCGGACTCGAGCCTCTCCGGCTCAGAGGCGTCGCCCACAGGCAGCACCTCCGACGGGTCGGGTACCTCCGTGGGCCACGGCATGGGTGTCGGCGAACCGGTTTCATCGGTCTGCGGGCGTTCTTCAGTCATCGGAAGACCTCCTCTCCCACGGGTTACCCGCGCCGTATGTGACGCACACCACTAGCACTGCCGTCACCCGAACCACGAAGTCTGAACTCAGTGCCACTGAGCTGACGTGCTCGCCGAACGTCAGCTCGCGTCCGTACGGAACTTCCTGCCGCGCTCCACAGCTCGCCCACGCACCTCGCTTCGCTCGCCACCAGCACCGGAGAGCGCATACTGGAGCAGATCCACGTGATGTGGATCACTGTTGCCCGCCCAGACCTCGCGCGGCCCAGTGGAGATGGTCGACGTGGCCGCGGAGCGGTCGGGAACGAGTGCCGGAAGCCTCGGTGCAGCAGGGCCGACCAGGGCCGACGGCTCGCCCGGCCCACCGGCTCGGGTGCCCGAGGAACGAGAACTCGAGGCCTCGACGGACGGTGAGCGCGCCACCTGTGACTGGTGTGGATGCCGCGTCGCCCGTCACGGGGAGCAGTACGCGGTGCTGTGGGACTCCTCGGCCATCCATCCCACCGAGGCGGGAATGGACGGGCGGCGGCTGGTCGTCGCCTGTGGGGCCGAGCATGTGACCGCGCTGCGCGCCACCGCGCGGCCGTGGATCGACGAGGAGTTGTGGGCGGGTCGACTCGCCCGCGCCGAGCGAGGCCGTCGCGGCAGGCCGACGTCGGCGCACGGCCTGGCCCGCCGCGCCGGGATCAGCATCGAGCAGATGCAGCGTGCCCTGGTCTGGCGTCGGGGCGATCCCGGGCGGGACAGCCGTGGATGACGGGGGCACCGGCGACGCACCGGGCGCCCGGGCGCCGGGCGGGAGCGTGCCGTGGCTGTCCAGGACCCGCCATCCCACTGGAGCGGTGATCGTGACGATCGCCGGACGGGTCGAGGGTGCGGCCGCGGTCGCGCTGAACCCGTACCTGCACCGCGGCTTCCGGCACTCGTTCCCGACCGCTC
>JAVXWR010000211.1:0-4225 GCA_032230725.1 Actinomycetota bacterium | reverse complement strand
TGTCACCGGGGCGAGCGGAGCGGCGGGATATCTGATGGCGCCCGCCGCCGTCCGCTCCCGGCTCGGCGCCGCCGAGCGCGACCCGGCGGGCCTGTCCGACGAGGGCTACGTCGAGCTGCTGGGCGCGGACGGCGACGAGCTCGAGGCGCTCTGCGCGCTCGCCGACGCGGTGCGCCGCGACACCGTGGGCGAGGCGCTCACGGTCGTCGTGAACCGCAACCTCGCGCCGACGCTGGTGGGTGACCCGGAGCACCTCGACGCGCTGGTCGACGAGGCCTGGGACCTGGGGGCCACCGAGGTCTGCGTGCAGGGACCGGTCCCCGAGGACGTCGGCCCCGAGGCCCCGATCGACCTGGTCCGCCGCATCACCGCCCGCCGCCCGCTGCACCTGCACGCCTTCCGGCCCGCCGAGGTGGCGCGGGCCGCGGCCCGCGCGGGGTCGACGCCGCGGGACTTCCTCACCGACGCGCGCGAGGCCGGGCTCGGATCGGTGCCCGGGACCGCGGCGCGCATCCTCGACGACGACGTGCGCCGCCTGCTCACCGGCGGCACCGACATCCCGGCGACGCAGTGGATCGAGCTGGTGACGACGGCGCACGAGGTGGGGCTGCGCTCGACGGCGACGATCGTCTACGGCCACGTCGAGACCCCCGCGCAGCAGATCGCCCACCTGCGGGCCCTCGCGGCGATCCAGGACCGCACCGGCGGGTTCACCGAGCTCATCGCGATGCCGCTGATCGACGTGCCCGACGCGCTCGTGGGCCGCGTCCGGGGCGCCGCGCCGCGCGAGACCCGCGCCCTGCACGCCGTCGCCCGCCTCCTGCTGCACGGCCGGATCGACCACGTCCAGGCCGCCTGGCCGAAGCTGGACCGTTCCGTCGTCCTCGACGTGCTGCGCGGCGGCGCGGACGACCTCGGCGGGCTCCTGCTCGACGGCACGCTGGACCCTGAGGCGGGCCCGGAGGCCGGGCGCGTCCTGCACGCCGACGACGTCGCGGCGATCGCGCGCGAGCTCGACCGCCCGGTCCGCCAGCGCACCACGCTCTACGGCGAGGTCCCGGCCGGGCGGCGGACCGTGGGCGGGTCGGCGTGACCGTCGCGAGGGCCGACGTCGCCATCGTCGGCGCGGGCTTCGCCGGGCTGGGCCTCGCGATCCGGCTGGCCCGCCGCGGCTTCACCGACTTCGTGGTGCTCGAGCGGGCCGACGACCTCGGCGGGACCTGGCGGGACAACCGCTACCCCGGCGTCTCGTGCGACGTCCCGTCCCACCTGTACTCGTACTCGTTCCGTCCGGCGCCGGACTGGTCACGGGTGTTCGCGCCCGGCGAGGAGATCCACGACTACCTGCGCCGCGCCGCCGTCGAGGAGGGCGTCGCCCCGCACGTGCGCTACGGCGCCGAGGTGTGGCGCGCGCGCTGGTCCGAGCCCGAGGGCCGCTGGGAGGTGACGACGGCGGCGGGCACCTGCTGGGTGCGCGTCCTCGTCCTGGCGGCCGGGCGGCTCACCGAGCCGCGGGTCCCCGACGTCGAGGGTCTCGGCGGGTTTCCGGGCCCGGTGATGCACACCTCGCGCTGGGACGACGACGTGGCCCTCGACGGTGCGCGCGTCGGCGTCGTCGGGACGGGCGCCTCCGCGGCGCAGGTCATCCCGCGGCTGGCCGAGCGGGCGTCGGAGCTCGTGGTCTTCCAGCGCACCCCCACCTGGGTGGTGCCGCGCGGGGACCGCCCCTACTCACCCGGCGAGCGCCGCCGCCTCGCCGAGCACCCGGAGGCCGCCCGCGCGCTGCGGGAAGAGATCTTCGACGACGCCGAGCGGGCCGTCGACGCCCGGCGCCGGGTGCGGCCGGCGATCGACGAGCTGCGGGCCCGCGCCCGGCGCCACCTGCACGATCAGGTCGACGACCCGGACCTGCGCGCCCGTCTCGCCCCGGGCTACGAGATCGGCTGCAAGCGCATCGTGCTCTCCGACGAGCTGTACCCGGCGCTGGCCCGCGACGACGTCGTGCTCGAGGACTCGGCGCTCGCCCGCGTGGAGGGACGCACCGCGGTCGCCGCGTCCGGCGCGCGGTACGGCCTCGACGCGCTCGTGCTGGCCACCGGGTTCCACGCCGCCCGCCAGCCCTACGCGCGCCGGGTGCACGGCCGGCACGGCACCCTCGCCGAGCACTGGGCGGGCGGCATGACCGCCTACGCGTCGACGAGCGTGCACGGCTTCCCCAACATGTTCGTGCTCGACGGGCCCAACGCGAGCCTCGGGCACAACTCGGCGATCTACATGATCGAGACGCAGATCGAGTACGTGCTCGGCGCGCTGGACCACCTCGCCCGCGCCGGGGAGCCCCTCGAGGTGTCGGCGGCCGCGGAGCGTGCCTACGTCCGCGACCTCGACGCGGCCGCGCGGGACACGGTCTGGCTCGCCGGTGGCTGCCGCAGCTGGTACCTCGACGAGGTGAGCGGGCGCCTGACGCTGCTCTGGCCGGGTTCGGCGCGCTCGTTCCGCGAGCGCAACGCGCGGTTCGACCCGGCGCCGTACCGAGCGTGACCGCCCGTGTCCGGGGGTAGCTAGCCCCCGTCACCCCCGCCCGGCCGGAGGGGGTGGGTCGGGGACCAGCGCCCGCCGGGAGCACCCGGGGGGGCCGAGAGGGGCGAGCGCGCGATGACGACCACCACCGCCGGCACGACCGGCGGCACCACCGCCGCGGAGCCGACGAAGCTCGAGCAGTTGCGGGCCCGCCACCCGTGGCTCGACCACCTGGTGCGTGCCGGCGGCCGCTACACCGAGAAGCACGGTGACCACTACGCCGCCGCCATCACGTACTTCTCGATCCTGGCGCTCGTGCCGCTGCTCATGATCGCCTTCGCGGCGGCGGCTTTCGTCCTGGCGAACAACCAGGACCTGCTGACGCAGATCCAGGGCGGCATCACCGCGGCCGCCCCGCCCGGGCTCGGCGACCTGCTCAACAAGGTGATCCAGCAGGCGATCCAGCAGCGCAGCGCCGTCGGGATCATCGGCCTGCTCGGCGCGCTCTACTCCGGCCTCGGCTGGATGTCGAACCTGCGCGAGGCCCTGTCCGAGCAGTGGGACCAGCGCGGCGAGCCCCCGGCGGTCGCCAAGCGCTACCTCGGGGACCTCGTCGCCATGATCGGGCTGGGCGTCGCCCTGGCCCTGTCGTTCGCGGTCACCGCCATCGCCACCGGCGCCTCGCACGCCATCGCCCGCTTCCTCGGTCTCGAGGGGCACCTCTGGGTGCAGGTGCTGCTCACGATCGCCGGCATCGTCATCACGCTGGCCGCGAACTGGGTGGTGTTCGTCTGGGTGATCGCGCGGCTGCCGCGTGAGCCGGTGACGCTGCGCTCGGCCGGCCGGGCCGCGATCCTCGCCTCGGTGGGCTTCGTCGTGCTCCAGCAGGTCATGACGGTCTACATCTCGAGCGTGACGAACTCGCCGGCCGGCGCCGCGTTCGGGCCCATCATCGGTCTGCTGGTCTTCGCCAACTTCGTCTCGCGGTTCATCCTGTTCGTCACCGCCTGGGCGGCGACGCTCAAGGAGAACGAGCACGAGGAGATCCCCGAACCCGCGCCCGTCATCGTCCGGCCCGCGGTCACCGTGGGCCGGACCCCCGGGGCCGGGGCCACGGCGGGGCTGCTCGGCGCCGGGGCCGTGCTCGGCGTCGTCGGGAGCATCCTCGGCGTCAACGGCATGCGGCGCCGCCGCTGAATCGTCGCGCCGAGCCGACGCTGGGGCAGCGTTCGTTCCTCACGCTGCCCCAGCCGTCAGCGGCGCGGCGGGTCGGTCACCTGCGGCGGCGGACGCGGGCGGCCAGCACGACGAGGCCGAGGACGATGACGGCCCCGATCGCCACCGGTGCCTCCCAGCTCGTCGTGCCGGTGGCCGGGGAGGCGCCGTCGCCGGTCGGCGAGACCGCGCCGGCGGGGGACGGCGCCGCCGCCGTCGAGCCGAGCGTGGTGCCGGGGTCCGGCTGGGTCAGCTGCCCGACCGACGCACCGCGTGGCAGCGAGAAGCCGTAGTCGAGCAGCGCGATCCCCTGCTCGTACATGAGCACCGGTTGCTGCTCGCCGTGCATGAGGACGACGACGAGGCGGCGGCCGTCGCGCTGCGCCGCCCCGATGTAGGTGTGGCGCGCGTCGTCGGTGAACCCGGTCTTGCCGCCGAGCGCGCCCGGGTAGCGCCCGAGGAGCTTGTTGTCGTTGTCCACCGCGAACGG
>JAVXWR010000210.1:0-10036 GCA_032230725.1 Actinomycetota bacterium | reverse complement strand
TGGATGCCGTGGAAGAGCCCCTCCAGCCAGCCGAGCAGCTGCGCCTGGGCGATCCGCAGTTCGGCCTGGGACGGCACCTCGTCGGTGCCCAGCGGCAGCGAGATGCGGGCGAGCTCGTCACGCAGCTCGGGGGCGAGCCCCTTCCCCAGCTCGGTGATCGAGCGGGCGTGGATGTCGGCGAGCCGGGCCCGCCCCGCTTCGTCGAGCGGGGCCTGCCGGACCTCCTCGATGAGCTTGCTGACCATCCCCGCGACCCGCATCACCGCGCCCGGCGACTCGACGAGATCGGCCGTGCCTGCCCCGTCCCCGGCCCCGCTGGCTGACGCGGCCGCCAGCGCCGACCGGTCATCAGCGCGTGCCTCGTCCGCGGCGTCCTGGAGTTCCTCGCTCACCGCCCCATCATGTCCGACCGGTCCCGGGCGTGCCCGGGGCCGCCCCCGCTGCGATCCGGCCGGGCTTGGGTCCCCCCGAGCCGGGGTACCACGGCCGCGAGGTGAATCGTGGAGAAGCTCGCGTGGGATGTCCGTCCCGCGTCACCCTCGGGTGGCGCGGTGATCGCGACCGTCCGGGGCGACCTCGACCGTCCGGGCCGACCCGACTTAGTCGCGACCCTCGCCCGTCTGCTCCTCGAGCACCACAGCGTCGTCCTCGACGTGTCCCGCCTCGTCCCGCACCACAGCTCGGCCGTGCACGCGTTCACCGAAGCCCTGGGCCGTACCGGCGGCTGGCCGCGGGCCTGCCTCGCGCTCGTCGCGCCCGAACCGGCCCTCGCGGCGCTCCTGACGGCGTCGCGGGTCGCCGACGAGGTGCCGGTGTACGCGGACACCGGCACCGCGCTGTCCCACCTCGCCGACCGTCCACTGGTGGTGCGCGAGGGCTGGCGCTTCGACGTCGACCCGCACGCGCCCGGCCGCGCCCGGTCCTACATCCGGGACCTGTGCCGCCGGTGGGGCCTCGAGGGCGAGGTCCGGGAGGCGGCCGAGATCGTGATCACCGAGCTGGTCACCAACGCCGTCGAGCACGCGACGAGCCCGTCGGTGGTGGAGGTGGAGCGGCACGGCGACGCGTTCCGGGTCGCGGTCCGCGACTACGACACCGGCCGGAGGGGCCACGACGTCCCGGAGGCCACGACGTGGCACGCGCCTCCGACGTCGTCCCCGCGCGGCCGTGGCCTCGCCATGGTGGCCGCGGTGTCGCACACCTGGGGCGTGCTCCGCCACCCCGACGGCAAGACGGTGTGGGCGGAGATGGCCACCTAGCCCGGACGGCGACCCACCGGCCGGTCAGCCCCGGTCGCGGACCAGCTCGAGGACGGCCTCCTCGATGCGGTCGCGGACCGTCAGGTCGGTCGGGTCCGCCCCGCGCACGGCCTCGCGCACCGTGCGGCCGGCCTCGAAGTGCCGGATGAGGACCGGGTCGACGTAGGACCGCTTGCTGACCGCGGGTGTGTTGCCGAGCTGGCCCGCCACCGTCTTCATGGTGTGCGTGACGGCGGCCTTGAGCTTGCGCTGCGCCTTCGGCGGGGCGCCGTCGCCGCCGACCTGGGTCGCGAGGGCGACCGCGGCGACGACCCCGGCGTTCCACGTGCGCAGGTCCTTGGCGGTGAACTCCTCGCCGAGGAGCTCGCGGACGGCGTCGTTCACGTCGTCGGCGGTGACGTCGTGCCACGTGCCGCCCCTGGTCCCGCGCCGCCACACGAGCAGGTCGTCGCCGCCGCCGCGGCGCCGCTTGAGCGAGGACACCAACCGGTGGGTCTGCTCGTCGTGGATGGTCATGCTGCGCTGGACGCCGGCCTTGGCCACGTAGCGGAACTCGACCGCCCCGTCGCGGCGGGCGGTGGCGTGGTCGCGGCGCAGGGTGGCGAGGCCGAAGGAGGCCTCGCTGTGGCGGTCACGGTCGGCGTACTCCTCGCCGCCGACGCGGAACGCGCCCAGGTCGAGCAGCCACACCGCCCCCGCCAGCACGCGGTCGCGGGCGAGGCCGTCGGTGGCAAGCCGCTCGGAGAGCCGGCGGCGGGCGTCGGGCATGAGCTCGCCGAGGCGGGCCACCCGCGCGAACTTCTCCGCGTCGCGCTGCGTGACCCACTCGGCGTGGTAGCGGTACTGCCGCCGGCCCGCCGCGTCGGTGCCCACCGCCTGGATGTGGCCGTCCGCCAGCGGGCAGATCCACACGTCGCGCCACGCCGGGGGGATGACGAGCGCCTCGATGCGGTCGAGCACCTCGGGATCGTTCACCGGCTCGCCCGACGTCAGGTCGTGGTAGCTGAATCCGCGACCGCGACGGCGGCGGCCGATCCCCGGGCCGTGGGGGTCCACCCTCTGGACGGTCACATGCGGGCTTACCCATGCTCGGGACGCGCACAACCGTGCGTTGCGGCGCGTGAACTCCGCCGTTTCGGGCGCGGCCCCCGAGCCCACCCCGGCGCCGTGACCGACGACTCACGTGCTGCCGTCGAGGGCCCCTACGGACCCGTGCCCCCCGAGCTCGCGGACGCGGTCGGACCAGCGACCGCGCGGGTGCTCGGCGAGGGCGCGGAGCTCGGCGACGGGCAGCGCGACGCGATCCTCGCGGCCCTGACCACCGACACGCTCGCCGTCCTGCCCCCGGCCGCCGGGAAGACCGCGATCTACGCCATCACGGGCGCCGTGCTCGGCGGCCGGACCGTGGTCGTCTCCCCCACGCTCGCGCTGCACCGCGACCAGGTCGCGCACCTGCGCGAGGCCGGGCTCGCCGCCGAGGCGCTGAACTCCGAGCTCGACGCCGGGCGGCGCGACACGGTGCTGGCCGCGTTCGCCGCCGGCGAGGTCGAGGTGCTCGTGACCTCCCCGGAGCAGCTCGCGCGCCCCGACGTGCTCACCGGGCTCGCGGCCGGGCGGCCCACGCTGCTCGCGATCGACGAGGTGCACTGCGTGTCCGACTGGGGCCCGGACTTCCGCCCCGACTACCTCGCCCTCGCGCCCGCCGCCCGCGCGCTGGGTTCGCCGCGGGTGCTGGGACTCACCGCCACCGCCTCGGTCCCGGCCCGCGAGGAGATCCTCGACCTGCTCGGTGTCCCGGACGCCTGCGTGGTGGTCCGCGACGTCGACCGCCCGGCCACCCACCTCAGCGTGTGCCTCGTCCACGACGAGGACGCGAAGTGGGACCAGGCGGTCGGCCACGTCGCCCGGCTGCGCGAGGCGGCCGGCCCGGCCGGGATCGTCTACGTGACCACCCGCGGGCACACCGACCTCGTGGCGCGCCGCCTGACCGAGGCCGGCACCCCGGCGCAGGCCTACCACGGCGGGCTGCGCCATGCCGCACGCGCGCGCGTCCAGGACGCCTTCATGTCGGGCGAGCTCGACGTGGTCGTCGCCACCAGCGCCTTCGGGATGGGGATCGACAAGCCCGACGTGCGCTGGGTGCTGCACGCCGACGTGCCCACCTCCATCGACGCCTACCACCAGGAGATCGGGCGCGCGGGCCGTGACGGCGGGCCGGCGCGCGCGGTGCTGCTGCACCGGCCGCAGGACCTCGCCCGCCCGAAGCTGTTCGCCTCGGGGCGCGACGCGCGGGCCACGGCCCTCGGCACCGTCGTCGAGGCCATCCGGCTGCATCCCGACGACGGCGTCGCGCAGGCCGAGCTCGCCGACGCGGCGGGCCTGTCGAAGGCGGCGCTCTCGCGGGCGGTGCCCGCCCTGGTGGTCGGCGGCTCGGTGCGCCAGATCCCGGGGCGGCGGTTGGCGGCGGGGTCGAACCGGGAGCCGGCGAGCGTCGTCGCCGAGACCGCGGCCGGTCTCGTCGTGCGCAGCCGCGAGCGCCAGCGGAGCAAGGTCGAGCTCGTCCGCCGCTTCGCGGAGGGCCGGGGCTGTCGCCGGCGCACGCTGCTCGAGGTGCTCGGCGAGTCCCGCATCGAGCCGTGCGGCAACTGCGACCACTGTGACTCCGGCGACGTGGGCGACCCCGGGAAGCGGTCCGGGACGTCTCACGGGGAGCCGACACCGGGCGAGGCCGTGGCCCACGAGGAGTGGGGACGCGGCGTGGTCCAGACGGTGGAGGGCGACACCGTGGTCGTGCTCTTCGACGACGCGGGATATCGCACGTTGTCGCTGCCGGTGGTCCGTGAGCGCCGCCTCTTGACCACGGTGTGACCGGCCCGGTGTTTCGCTGTCACACAGCGTGTCCACCCTGGTAGTAATGAAAGTTCTCTCTCGTGTACCCCTACGGAAGGTGACCGTGCTCCTCGATCCCACCTCGCCCCGGCTCGACACCGCCGTCCCCGCCGCTCCCCTCGCCTCCGAGCTCGCCGACGCTCCCGACACCCACGACGCTCCCGACGCTCCCGTCGCCGAGGTCGTCCACGACCTCCCCGCCGACCTCGCGTCCCTCGTCTCCCGCGCCCGCCGTGAGCGCGGCTCCGCCCTCGCCCTCGTGCACCTGCTGCTCGAGCGGGGTTGGACCGCGTCGGCCGTGGCCGTGACCCTCGAGGGCCCGGTCGGCCTCACCCGCACGCAGATCGAGGCCCTCGCGACGGTGCGCCGGCCCCGGACGTCGGCCTCCGACGTCGCCGACCGGCTCGTCGCCGCGCGCCGCACGCTCGTCCGCGTCCCGCACCAACGCCGCGGCTGAGGACTCGGCGCGTCGGCGGCGGGGCCGCTGGGCACCTTGGGACGCTGTCCCCCCGTCGCCGCGACCCCGAGGAGCACCGGTGCCCGCCGTCCAGGACGACCTCGCCGAGCTCGCCGCGGCCCACGGCGTCGCGACCAGGTACCGCGACTCGGCGGAACGCACCGTCGAGGTCGACGCCGACGTCGTCGTCGACGTGCTCGCGGCCCTCGACGTCGACGCCTCCTCCCCCGAATCCGTCCGCGAGGCCCTGGCGGCCCGCCGGGCCCGCGGCGGGCTGGCGCCGACCATCGTCGCGCCCACCGACCTCGCGCTCCCCGGGCCCGGGGAGCTGACCCTCGAGGACGGCACCGTCCGATCGGTGTCCTCCCTCGACGCGGACACCGTCGCCGACGTACCCGTCGGCTACCACCGGCTGCGCTGCGGGGACGCCGAGGCCACCGTGCTGGTGGCGCCCCCGCGGCTCCCGGAGGTCCCCCGCACGTGGGGCTGGATGGTGCAGGTCTACTCGCTGTTCTCGGAGCAGTCGTGGGGCTGCGGCGATCTGGTCGACCTGCGCGACGTGCTCGCGGCGGCCTCCGCCCAGGGCGCGGGCGCGGTGCTGACCAACCCGCTGCACGCGCTGCGTCTCGACCCGACCGTCGAGTCGTCCCCGTACTCGCCCTCCTCGCGACGCTTCCTGCACCCGATGTCGCTGCGGGTGCAGGGGACGCCGGCCTACCGGGCCGCGCCCGCGCACGTCCGCCACGCCGTCGACCGGCTCGCGCCCGGGCACGGCGGGGCCGACGTCCTGGACGAGGCCGCCCAGAGCCGGGACGACGGCCTGATCGACTACGACGAGGTGTGGAGCGCCAAGCGCTCGGCCCTCGCGCTGCTGCGCCCGTTCGCCCGGTCGGTCGGCGCCCTGCCGGACCTGGCCGACGGGGAGGCCCCGCTGGTCCCGGGTGGATTCCTCACGCCGCCGCACGACGACGTCGAGCATCCCAGCACCGACGAGGCCCTGGCCGCCGAGCACCAGGCGGCGCTGGCCGCGATGGACCCGGCGCTGCGCGACGTGGCGACGTGGTTCGCGCTCGCCGAGCGGCTCGGGCCGGAGTGGCGGACCTGGCCCGAGGACCTGCGCTCCCCCGACGCCCCCGGCATCCCGGACGCGCGCGCCGAGCTCGCCGACCGCATCGTCTTCCACGCCTGGTGCCAGTACCTGCTCGACCTGCAGCTCGCCGACGCCCATGCCGCGACCTTCGGCATGCCGGTGGGCCTCATCGCCGACCTCGCCGTCGGGTGCGCCCCCGACGGCGCGGACGCCTGGGCGCTGCAGTCGTTCCTCGCGCCCGGCGTGCACGTGGGGGCCCCGCCGGACGACTTCGACCAGCGCGGCCAGGACTGGTCGCTGCCGCCGTGGCGTCCCGACCGGCTCGCCGAGGCCGGGTACGCACCGCTGCGCGACATGCTCTCCGCGGTGCTGCGCCACGCCGACGGGGTGCGGATCGACCACGTCGCTGGGTTGTGGCGGCTGTGGTGGATCCCGCCGGGCCGCGACGCCACCGAGGGCACGTACGTGTCCTACGACGCGGCCGCGATGCTCGCCGTGCTGGCGATCGAGGCGACGCGGGCCGGCGGGATCGTCGTCGGGGAGGACCTCGGCACCGTGGAACCGGAGGTGACCGAGGGGCTCGCGGAGCGCGGGATGCTCGGGTGCGCGGTGCTGTGGTTCGAGCGGGACGACAAGGGTGACCTGCTCCCGCCCCAGGAGTGGTCGGAGACCAGCCTCGGGACGATCTCGACGCACGACCTGCCGACGGCCGTGGGGTTCCTGCGCGACGAGCACGTGGCGGCGCGGGAGTCCGCGGGGCTGCTCACCGACCCCGACGAGGCCCGCGCGCAGGCCGGGCGGGACCGGGCCGAGCTGCTGGCGCTGCTGGTGTCCCAGGGCCTGCTCGCCGAGGGCGACACCGACGAGGAGCGGATCGTCGCCGCGATGCACGCGCTGCTGGCGCGGGCGTCGTCGCGGATCGTGCTGGCCGCGTTCACCGACGTCCTCGACGAACCGCGCCAGCCCAACCTGCCCGGCACCACGGACGCCTACCCGAACTGGCGGATCCCGCTGCCGCTGTCGGTCGAGGAGCTGCTGCGCGACCCGCGGGTGCAGGCGACGGTGCAGGTGCTGCGGAACCGGTGACCCCGGGATGTCTCGCTACAGCGGGCGGAGGTCCACGGCCGACTGACCTCGGTCGGGCAACGTCGTCGCGGACTCCTGGTGGTAGGCCCCGCTGGGCAGGATCCCGGCGCCCCCACGGCGGGCCATGACGCGCTGCTGGACCAGTACGTCCTCGCCGTGCGCGTTCTCGGGCACCTCGCGCCAGAAGTCGAACCCGCCCGCCTCGAGCAGCGCGGCACGGTCGAAGAGCACGCAGCCCGCGGCCCACGCGATGCGGTGCGCCCGCCACGTCGACGGGGCGGGCACCGGGCCCCCGCGGGCGTCCAGCCCGAGCGACTCGGCGAGGTGCACCCCGTTCGCGGCGTTGCCCAGCCGCCACCGCTCCCAGGCCGGGGAGCCCTTCTCGATGCGCTCGGGGCGCACCCCGTCGCTCCACTCGGCGTAGGTGACCCGCTCGTGCGGGCGGTCGTCGTCGACGTGGGAGAGCCCCTGCATCGCCGCCGCCACGAGCCCGCAGCCCAGCGTCCGCAGGGCGGTGTGCAGTCGCGCGAGGACCCCGGGCTCGAGCCAGACGTCGTCGTCGACGAAGAGCACCGCGTCGGCCCGGGCGCACGAGAGCAGGAACGCCCGCTGCTCGGCGATCCCCCGCCGGGGCAGGTGGCGGTGCAGCTCCACCGGCACGCCCCGGTGGCGCAGGACGCGGATCATGGCGGCGGCCGACGGGGTGTCGAACGAGGCCGGGGCACTCCCGTCGTCGGGCCCGGACTGGTCCGACACGACCACCCGGAACGACGGTGCGCCGGCGCCGGCCTGGGCGGCGAGCCCGGCCAGCGTCGTCGCCAGCTCGACCGGCCGGTCCCGGGTCGGGACCAGCACGTCGACCTCGGGCGCGCTCGCCGCCGGAGGGGTCACGACTGCGCCCGCACGGGTCCGGCGGCCCGGATCCGCTCGAGCGTCGCGGTGGTCGAGCGGTCGGCGAGGTAGTCGAGGATGACCACCCGCCCGCCGTACCCGGCCACGGTCGGCGTCTCCGGGAGCATCTCGGGGGTGTAGTCGCCGCCCTTGGCGTAGACGTCGGGGCGCAGCGCCTCGAGCAGGTCGACCGGGGTGTCGTCGGCGAACCCGACGACGTGGTCGACGCAGGAGAGCGCCCCGATCACCGCGGCGCGGTCGGGCAGGGAGTTGACCGGCCGGTCGGGGCCCTTGAGCCGCCGCACGCTGTCGTCGGCGTTCAGGGCCACCACCAGCACGTCCCCGAGGCGCTTGGCCTGGTTGAGGTAGGCGACGTGGCCACGGTGGACGACGTCGAAGCAGCCGTTGGTGAACACGATCCGCCGGCCCTCGGCGCGGTGGGCGGCGACGAGCCGGGAGATCTCCTCGGCGGAGGAGAGCATCTCGCCGGAGGCGCCGACGCGGGCGGTGAGGTCGGCGGTGGAGCACACCGCGGTCCCGGCCCGCCCGACGACGACGTCGGCCGCGGCCTGGGCGAGCTCGACGGCGGTCGGGGCCGGGGTACCCGCCGCGAGGGCGAGGGTCAGGGCGGCGGTGAAGGAGTCGCCCGCCCCGCACGCCCGGCTCTCGGGGACCGGGCGCGCCCACGTCCGGTGCGCGGGCAGGCCGTCGGCGAGCAGCAGTGCCCCGTCGCGGTCGAGGGTGACGACGACGGACGCGGCTCCCGAGGAGTCGCGGAGCTCGGCGGCCGCGGCCTCGGCGGCGCCGGCCCGGTCGGGGCCGGGCAGGTCGCGGCGCAGCAGGGTGGCGACCTCCCCCGCGTTGGGGGTGACGACGTCGGGCCCGACCGGCGCCCAGCGCCCCGGGTCGTGGGCGTCGACGACGAGCACGCCGCACCGGGCGCGCCGTGACGCCACGGCGGCCACCGTGGATTCGTCCAGGGCCCCGGTGCCGTAGTCGCAGACGACGACGGCGTCGGGGTCGGTGTCCAGGGCGGCGTCCAGCGCGGCGGTGAAGCCCGCGATCCGGCGCGGCGGCGGGAGGGTGTCGTAGCGGGCGACCATGGCCTCGTCGGCGACGATGCGCCGCTTCGCCGCCGTCGGGCCCTCGCCGGCGACGAGGACGCTCGCGGTGTCCACCCCCGCCTGCTCGAGCAGCCGCCGCAGGGTGTGCCCGTCGTCGTCGTCACCGACCGCCGACACCAGGCGGACCTTCGCTCCCATCGCGGCGAGGTTCACCGCGGTGTTCGCGGCGCCGCCCGGCGCGGCGTGGGTGCGGTCGACCTCGACGACCGGCACGGGCGCCTCGCGGGAGAGCCGGCGCGACGGTCCGCTCATCCAGCAGTCGAGGACCGCGTCGCCGAGCACCACGATGCGCGGGGCGGCGGCGGCCAGGCGCTCGGGGAGCTCGGCCGCCAGGGGCGCCGAGGTCAGCGGCGGTGGCACGGTGATGTCCTCCTCTCGGGGGTTCGTCCTCCTCTCGGGGCGTGCGATCACGGGTAGGACGACTCGCCGGACGCGGCGACGATCAGCTCCCGCACCTCGCTGCCTGCCGGGCGGGTCAACGCGTAGAGCACGGCGTCGGCGGTCTCGGCGGGGTCGTTGAGCTGCGCGTCCGAGCCCGGCTTGTACTGGTCGGGGCGATCGTCGAAGAAGTGCGTCCACATGCCGCCCGGCACGAGCAGCGTGACGCCGACCTTCCCGGCCCACTCCGCGGCGAGCGCGCGGGTGAACCCGACGACGCCGAACTTCGAGGCGCAGTAGGCGGTGGCGTCGGAGACCGCCTTGATCCCCAGCGTCGAGGAGACCGTGACGACCTTCCCGCGGCGGGCCTCGAGCGAGGGCAGCGCGGCGCGGACGACCGCGACGGTGCCGAGCAGGTTGACGGCCACGACGCGCTCCCAGTCCTCGCGGGGCACGTCGACGAGCCGCCCGCAGCGGTCGATCCCGGCGGCGGTGACGACCGCGTCGAGCCCGCCGTGGGTGTCCGCGGCCTGGGCGACGGCCGCCTCGGCCGCCGCGGTGTCGGCCAGGTCGACCTCGACGAAGGCGTGCCCGGCGTCGGGCGCCTTGAGGTCGAGGACGACGGGGGTGCCGCCGGCGGCGGCCACGGCGTCGGCGACGGCCGCGCCGAGCCCGGACGAGCCGCCGGTGACGACGACGGTGCCCGGGTTCGCGGTACGGCGCGTGGGCTCCGTGGCGGCGGGGTCGGGGGTGGGCAGCGGTGAGGTCATGAAGGTCCTTCCTGGATGAGGTCGACGGCCCGGTGGGGGCCGTCAGCAGCGCCGACGCCCGCGGCGGCGGCGAGCCGGGTCGACGAGCGCCC
>JAVXWR010000208.1:0-3494 GCA_032230725.1 Actinomycetota bacterium | reverse complement strand
CGAAAGTGCTCACAAGCGCGAAGCGCACCTACAGGAATTCGTACTCCGACGGGTCCAACGCCTTGGTCGCCTTCTCGTACTGGACCCTGTAGCCGGGCCAGTTGGTGACGATGCGCCCGGACTCGTCGCGGTACCAGGAGTCGCACGCGAGCCACGCGGTCCCGCGGAACCGTCGCTGGACCTCCCGGTCGGACTCCGCCTCGACGTCGGCCCGCACCTCGACCGCCGCCGCCCCGCGGCGGTCGGCCTCCTCGAGCGCGGTCCGCACGTAGCGCGCCTGCGCCTCGAGGTAGACGATGATCGAGCCGCCCGAGGTGTTGGTGTTCGGGCCGTACAGCACGAACAGCGACGGCAAGCCGGGCACCGTCATCCCCAGGTGGGCGTGCGGCCCGTCGGACCACGCGTCGCGCAGTGAGGTCCCCCCACGTCCGTGGATCTCCATGGGGAACATGAACTGCGTGGTCCGGAACCCGGTCCCCCAGATGATCGTGTCGACCCGGTGCAGCGTGCCGTCGGCGGTCCGCACCCCGTCGGGCTCGATCCGCTCGACGGAGTCGGTGACCACCTCGACGTTGTCGCGCTGCAGGGCCGGCAGCCAGTGCGAGCTGAACAGCACCCGCTTGCACCCGAACGTGTAGTCCGGCCAGACCTTGCGACGCACCTCCGGGTCCGTCAACTGCCGCTTCATGAACCACTTCGAGCGGAACGACAGCAACCACCCGACGCTGCGGGGCGTCCGGATCGCCAGGGTCAACGATTCCAGGTAGAGGTTCTTGAGGCCCCACCGACGGATCCGCTGGAGGTAGGGCACGCGTATCAGCGCCCGCACCACACGCGGGTAGGCCACGTTGCGCCGCGGGAGGAACCAGTTCCCGGAGCGCTGGAACACCGAGAGGGGGCCGACGACGGGGGCGATCTCCGGCACGAACTGCACCGCGCTCGCCCCGGTGCCGATGACGGCGACGCGACGCCCGGTCAGGTCGTGGTCGTGGTCCCACTGCGCGGAGTGGAACGTGTGCCCGGCGAAGTCCTCCCGTCCGGGGATGTTCGGGATCGAGGGCTGCGCGAGCTGCCCGGTGGCGACGACGACCGCGTCCGCAGTCCACGTCCGGTGCTCGCCGTCGGTCTCGCCCTCGACCTGCCAGTGCCGCGCCTCGTCGTCCCAGCGGCACTCGGTGACGCGGGTGTTCGGGATGACGAGATCGGCAACGCCGTACTCGGCCGCGACGGTGCGCAGGTAGTCGAGGATCTCCGACTGCGGCGAGCACAGCCGGGACCAGGTGCGCCGCTGCGCGTACGAGTACGAGTAGAGGTGGCTCGGGACGTCGCACGCGGCGCCCGGATAGGAGTTCGCGAGCCACGTGCCGCCGATGCCCGACGACGCGTCGAGGATGGTCACCGACGTGTAGCCGTGGGCCCGCAGCTCGATCGCCGCCCCGATGCCACCGAACCCGGCTCCGATGATCACCACGTGCCTGGTCATGTCCGGAACCTAACGGGCACCCTGGACCCGTGGATGATCGAGTGCTCGTGTTCGACGGCAACTGCGGGTTCTGCACGCGCAGCGTCGGGTGGGTCCGGGCGATGGACCGGCGCGGGCGGATCGAGGTCCGGCCCTACCAGGAGCCCGGCGTGCCGGAGTCGATCGGCACCGACGCGTCGACGTGCGCGGACGCCGTGCAGTGGCGGGGCCCCGACGGTCACCGGCTCGCCGGGGCGGCCGCGGTCAACGCCGTGCTCGACACCGTGACCGGGACGAGCCTCCCGTCGACGCTCTACCGGGCGACGTCCGCGCTGCAGGAGCGGGTGTACCGCTGGGTCGCCGACCACCGCGGGCAGTTCCCGGGGATGACGCCGTACTGCCAGTCGCACCCCGAGGCCTGCGCCGGCGCGTGAACGACGGTTTCCTGACGTCCAGGGAAAGGGAGCACGCTGAGAGGGCGACTTCTCTGACGTCACGGCGCTGACGATGCCTGGCCCGCCACCGACATCAGCAGCGCGTCCTGACCCCGCCCAGCCACGAGCTGCACCGCCCGCGGCAGCTCCGCCCCGGTGTCGACCGGCAGCGTCACCGCGGGCGTGCCGGTGTGGTTCCACAGCGGGGTGTGCGCGTAGAAGCGGCCCATCGAGGTCAGAGTCGTCACCCCGCCGATCCGGGTCCCGTGCGCCGGTCCGCCCCACCGGTCCACCCACGGTGCCGGGCCGCGCATCGTCGCGGTGAGCAGGACGTCGACGCCGAGTTCGTCGAGGACCCGCGCCCCCCACTCCCGACCGTGCCGGACCGCTGCCCGCACCACCGCCGGCGGGACGAGCCCCCCGGCGCGCACGAGGTCGCGGAGCCGGGGTTCGAGGCGCTCGGGGTGGTCAGCGGGGGCCGCGGCGGCGTGGAGGCCGCGCAGGATGCGGGTGGTGACGCCGAGCGCGGCGACCTGGGCGCGGTCGGCCCGGATCCGCACCGGGGTCACCCGGTGCCCGAGGTCGGCGAGCCGGTCCGCGACGAGCCGCACGGCGCCGGCGACGTGCGGGTCCAGCGGCACCGGCGGGGCCAGCGGCAGCGGTTCGACGGTCACCCCGATCCGCAACCGGCCGGGGGCGACGTCGAGGGCCCGTCGCAGCGACTCGGGGAAGTCCCCGACCGCGTCGAGGAAGTCCGCGGCGAGCCCGAGGTCCCGGGTCAGGCAGCCCGGCGTCGACAGGCCCCACCAGCCACCGCTCGAGGGCATCGTCCCCTGCGAGGGCTTGAAGCCCGGCAGTCCGCAGCACGCGGCCGGGATGCGGATCGACCCGGCGCCGTCGCTCGCCGTCGCGATCGGCACGACCCCGGCCGCGACCGCCACCGCCGACCCGCCCGAGGACCCGCCCGGCGTGCGCCCGCGGGCGAGCGGGTTGCGGGTGATCCCGTGGCGGGCGGAGTCGGTGACCCCGAAGGCGGCGAGCTCGGGGAGCGTCGTCCGACCGATCGGCACCAGCCCGACCCGGCGCAGGGCCGCGACCAGGGCCCCGTCGGCGGTCGCGGGCCGGGTGAAGGCCCGGCTCCCCCAGCCGGTGACGTGCCCGGCGGCGTCGACGTCGTCCTTGACCGCGATCGGCGTCCCGAGCAGCGACGACTCCTCCCCCGCCGCTCGCCGTCGGTCGGCGTCGCGGGCCGCGGCGAGGGCGCCCGCCTCGTCGATCTCGGTGAAGGCACCCAGCCCGGAGACCACGCGCGCCCGCGCGAGCGCCGCCCGGGTCCGCTCCACCGACGACGCGTGCTCTTCCACAGTGGCGCACGCTAGCTGCACGATCGGCGGGTGTTCCTGCTCGCCGCCGTCCCGCCGCCGCTGCGCGGCGTGGTGCGCCGGCTCGCGGCCTACGACGAGTCGAGCGGGCCGCCCGTGCGCCGCAGGCAGGCGCCGACCGGGGCCTGCACGCTGGTCCTCGGGCTGGGGGAGCCGCTGCGCGTCGACGGCCGGCGCCTCGGCTCCTTCGTCGGCGGGCTGAGCGACGCCGTCGCG
>JAVXWR010000150.1:0-7628 GCA_032230725.1 Actinomycetota bacterium | reverse complement strand
AGGACCTCGAGCAGCTCGGCGCCGAGTATCCGGGCGGGACCGCCGAGCAGGGTGCCGACCTCGCGGCCGCGCCCGGCGACGTCGCCGACATCCTCTACACCTCGGGCACGACCGGCTCGCCCAAGGGCGTGCTCATCACCCACGACGCCAGCCAGCGCACCGGCTACGCATCGGCGCTGACCCGCGCGTTCGAGGACGGGCGCCGCATCCTGTTCTCGCTGCCCTGCTACCACATGTTCGGCTACGTCGAGGGCCTCATGGCGGCCATGATGGTCGGCGGCGCGATCATCCCGCAGACCGCGTTCGACCCCGGCCGCTACCTCGAAGGCATCGAGCGCCACCGCGCCACCGACATCCTCTGCGTGCCGACGATGACGGTGGCGCTGCTCGAGCACCCCGACGTCGCCACCCGCGACCTCTCCAGCCTCACCGCCGTCCTCTCCGGTGCCGCGCCGGCGCCGGTGTGGCTGTGGGAGAAGGTGCGCGCGGCGCTCGGCGTCGACGAGATCGTCACCGGCTACGGCATGACCGAGCAGGGCGGGGCGATGACCCTGACGCTGCCCGAGGACCCCTTAGAGAGGCTGTCGACGACGGTGGGGCGGGTGAAGCTCGCCGGCGCCGCCGGCCTGCCGGCGTCGGCGGGGGAGGCGGCAGGTGACCTCACCGAGTACCGCACCATCGACGTCGTCACCGGGGAGCGGCTCCCGCCCGGCTCCGAGGGGGAGCTCGCGGCCCGGGGGCCGACGAACATGCTCGGCTTCTACGGCAAGCCCACGGAGACGGCGCTCGCCCTCGACGACGAGGGCTGGGTGCGCTCCGGCGACCTCGGCTATCTCACTGAGGACCGCTACATCGCGCTCACCGGGCGCAGCAAGGAGCTCTACAAGAGCGGCGGTGAGCTCGTCATGCCCAAGGAGGTCGAGGAGGTCCTCTCGCGCCACCCGGGTGTCAGCCAGGCCTTCGCCGTGGGCGTGGCCGACGAGCGCTGGGGCGAGATCGGCGTGGCGTGCGTGGTCGCCAAGCCGGGTGCCGACGTCACCGCCGACGAGCTGATCGCGCTCTGCAAGGAGCAGCTCGCGCGCTTCAAGGTGCCGCGGCAGGTGGTGTTCCTCGACGCCACCGAGCTGCCGACGACCCCGACCGGGAAGGTCCAGAAGTTCCGGCTCGCGCGCATGGTCGATCAGCTCTCCGCGAGCGCCGCCCCGTGACCCTGGTCGCGCCCATGGACGCCGTGTACCTGTGGGGCGAGACCGATCGCAGCCCCTCGCACGTCGTCGCCCTCCAGATCTTCCGGTCACCCGACGGGGCGGACCCCGACCTGCTGGCCGAGCTGTACGCCCGCTGGACCGATCCCTCCCGGCTCAAGCGGTCGTTCCGGCGGCGCCCGCAGCGGACGTGGAGCAGCGTCGGCCAGTACACCTGGGCCCAGGACGACGACATCGACCTCTCGCTCCACGTGCGCCGGGCCGCGCTGCCGCGCCCGGGACGGGTGCGTGAACTGCTCGAGTTCGTCGCCGCCGTGCACGAGGTCCCGCTGGAGCGGGACCGCCCGCTCTGGCAGGCGCACCTCGTGGAGGGCCTCGGCGACGGCCGGTTCGCGCTGTGCACGAAGATGCACCACGCGCTGTTCGACGGCATCACCATGGGCAAGCACCTCCTCGGCGGGCTGTCCACCGATCCCGCGGCCCGCGGAGCCACCGCCCCCTGGCTCCTGCCGCCCGGGCGCGGCGAGCGCCGTCCGGCCGACGGTCAGGCCGGCGGCGTGCTCGACACCCTCACCGGCACTGCGACGTCGACGGTGCGGTCGGCCGCGGCCGTCGCCGGTTCGGTGCCCACGCTCCTCGGCGCGGTCCGCGACGCCGTTGCGCAGGGCGAGATCCCGTTCGCGGCCCCGCCCTCGATGTTCAACGTCCCCGTCAGCTCGGCGCGACGGTTCGCCGGCGACGCCTGGCCGAAGTCCCGGCTGCGCGCCGTTGCCGAGCGCACCGGCACGTCGTCGAACGACGTCGCGGTCGCGATGTGCAGCGGCGCGCTGCGGGCCTACCTCCTGGAGCGGGACGCTCTGCCGGACACCTCGCTCGTCGCGATGGTGCCGGTGTCCACCGCTCCGCGGAACGGCGACGGCGGTGACGGGAACGCCTGGGGCGCCGTCCTCTGCGACCTCGCCACCGAGACCGCCGACGCCGGGGAGCGCCTGACGCGCATCCACGGCTCGATGGCGCGGCACAAGACCGTGCTCGCCGACCTCGACCCGGTGTCGGCCGCCGCCCTGAGCGCGTTCGCCCTCGGGGGCGCCGTGCTCAACCTGCTGCCGGGACCCCAGCCGCCCCGGCCGCCGTTCAACCTGATCATCTCGAACGTGCCGGGCGCCCGCGAGACGCTCTACCTCGACGGATGCGAGCTGACCGACAACTACCCGGTCTCGGTCGTGGTCGACGGGCAGGCCCTGAACATGACGATGGTGTCCTACGGCGACCGCCTGGCGTTCGGGATCACGGGGTGCCGGCGATCGGTGCCCCACCTGCAGCGGCTCCTGCGCCACCTCGAGGACGCGCTGGCCGACCTGGAACGGGTGGTCGGCAGCCCCTGAGCACGTACCTACGCCGGGTCGCCGGCGAGCTCGTCGCGCAGGGCGAACTTCTGGACCTTGCCCGAGGGCGTCGTCGGCAGGTCGTCGACCAGGAACCACTGCGCCGGCACCTTGTACTTGGCCAGACGGTCGCGGGCGAAGGCCTCGAGGTCCTCGACGACCCCGTCGGCCGAGCGGTCGCGGACGACGACGGCGGCGGCGACGATCTCGCCCCAGTGGTCGTCGGGGAGGCCAAGCACGGCGACGCGGAGCACCTGGGGGTGGGCGGCGAGCGCGATCTCGATCTCGGCGGGTGCGATGTTCTCGCCGCCGCGGATGATGATCTCCTTGAGTCGTCCGGTCACGGCGATGAGCCCGCGGGCGTCCATCGTGCCGAGGTCGCCGGTGTGCAGCCAGCCCTCGCCGTCGACGGTGCTCATCGTGGCCCCGGGGTCGTCGAAGTACCCGATCATCTGGCTGTAGCCGCGGGCGCAGATCTCGCCCTGCTGGCCGACCGGGACGACCTCGCGCGTCGCCGGGTCGACGATCCGCGCTCCGGTGTGCGGCAGCGGCCGCCCGACCTTGGTCACGAGGTCCTCCCGGGTGTCCGTGCGCCGGGTCAGCGACAGGACGGGGGAGAGCTCCGTCTGGCCGAACAGGTTGTGCACCGAGGCGCCGAACGTCTGCTCGACGGCCTCGATCATCGTGCCGGGCACCGTCGACGCCCCGACCAGCACCGTGGAGAGCTGGGGTACGGGACCGCCTGAGTTCCGTGCGGCCTCGAGGACGGCGCCGAGGACCGTCGGGACGCTGAAGAGGACGTCGGCGTCCTCGGCCACCATCGTCGCGAGGACCTCGTCCGGCACGAACTTCTCGATGAGCACCTGGGTCCCGCCGATCCAGGCCGGCCCCAGCGTGGAGATCACGCACGCCGCGGTGTGGAACATCGGGAGCGGGACGATGCCCACGCTCCCGGCGGCGACCTCGCCGGTGATCATGGTGAGGCGGGCGTTGTTCACCAGCGACCGGTGCGCGAGGAGGACCGCCTTGGGGTGGCCGGTCGTCCCCGACGTGAACTGGATCATGGCGGGTGAGGTCGGGGCGACGGCCGCGTCGTGGACCGGCGCCGCCCGCAGGCGGTCGGTCTCGCTCAAGCTGATCCGGTGCCGGAGCGTCGGCAGGTCGTCGGCCACCGAGCGGGCGACCGAGGCCATGTCGTAGTCGCGGCTCGTGTCGGCGTGGATCAGCACGGACGCGCGCGACAGCCGAAGCGCATAGTCGAGCTCCTGTCCGTGCAGCACGGGGTTGAGCGCGACCAGGACGACGCCGGCGAGCGCGGCGCCGTACTCGACGGCCGGCCACTCGGCGACGTTCGGCGCCCAGATGGCGACGTGGTCGCCGGGCTCGGCGACGCGCCGCAGGCCGGCCGCGACCTCGCGCGCCTCGGTCAACAGGTCACGGTAGGTCGCGCGGGCCACGCTGCCGTCGTGGCGGGTCCCGACGAGGGCGAGCCGGTCGGGGTGCCGCTCAGCGCGGTCGCGGAGGAGGTCGCCGATGGTGGCCTCGGCCAGCGGTACGGCGTCGTCGGCGTCCCACATGGACCGCGTGAGGGTCCGTTCCGTACCGGATGGGGCGATCGGGGGGTGGTCGAGGGTCACGGGTCCGCCTCCGCGTCGAGGTCCGTCGTCCGGGTGGTCGGTCAGGCGACGATCAGGTCGTCGCGGCCGTCGCGCTGCAGGCGCTCGACGTAGATCGGGAAGAGCTTCTTCGCGAGGGGGGCCAGGGCGAGGAGCTTCGTCATCGTGCCCTCGACCTTGATCTTTCCCCGGGCCATAGCGAACGGGAGGTTGACCTTCCCCTGCCAGTAGGCGTTCGCCGTCTCCGTCGCCATGACCATCGTGGCGCTGGGTGCGGGCCCGGCGGCGCCCTGGTGGATCTCCCCGTTCGGCAGGTCGATCGTCAGCACGCTCTCGGGGTTCGTGCACCGCATCCTCAGGACGAGGCCGGTCTGCGCCAGCTTCGGTCCGGTCTCCTCGTCCTCCATCGCCGCCTCGAAGATCCCGCCGACGTAGCGGTGGAGTTCGTCTTCGTCGCTGAAGCCGGGCACGGGTCCTCCTGGTGATGGATGGGGCGGGAGCTGCGGGTGCTGCGGGCGCAGTCACATGTACCGGCGGCCGGTCACCTCGATGACGCAGCCGGTCACGTAGGACGAGAGGTCGCCCGCGAGGAACAGGGCGACGTCGGCGACCTCGTCGGGGCGTCCCGCCCGGCCCATCGGGATCTCGGCGATCGCGTAGCCCAGGCCCTGCGCGGCGCCGGTCACCACGGCCCCGCGCCCGTCGAGAAGGCCCACGGTCTTCCTCTTCCGCCGGCGCCCGCCCTCGGCGCCCTCGACTATTCTATCGCTGATTAAAGAAGCTGGAAAGGCTGAGGGTCGGAAAGTGCGGCCGGCCGGGCCCGGTCAGGCCATCTCGGGCGCCGGGACGAGGCCGGCCAGCACGGCGCCCGAGATGCCGCCGTCGGCGATGACGGCGGCACCGTTGACCCACCGCGCGTCGCGCGACGCCAGGAACACCACGAGCGGGGCGACGTCGTCGGCCGTCGCGTGCCGTCCCAGGAAGTTGCGGACGCCGTCGAGGGTCTCGCGTCCCATGGACTCCTCGAAGTCGGCGAGGATCGGCGTCTCCACGGGGCCCGGGAGCACCGCGTTCATGCGCAGCTCGTTCATCTCCCGCACCGCCGGGGCCATCGCCATCGAGTAGACGGTTACGGCCTCCTTGGAGAAGTTGTAGGCATTCCCCGCCGAGGGCTGCGGGTGCTCGCGGAACCAGGCGAGCCCCTCGTCGAACGTCTCCGTGGCGAGCAGGTCGCGGATCGCCTCGAGGCGCTGCGCCCACGCGAACCCGGCCGTCGACGACATGTTCACGATCGCGCCGCCGGTGTCCAGGCGCTCGAACAGCGACTCGGTCAGGTGGCGCAGGCCCAGGAAGTTCACCGAGAACACCGTCTCGGGGGGTGCCGTCCCGGGCACGCCCGCCACGTTGGCCAGGACGTCGAAGGTCCCGTCCAGTGCCGCCACCGCGGCGTCGACGCTCGCCGGGTCCGCGAGATCGATCGCGACGTGGCGCGTGACCTCCGCAGTGGGCTGGTTGCGGTCGAGGCTCACGACGTCGGCGCCCTCCGCGAGCAGACGGCGGGCCACCGCGTCACCGATCCCGGATGCCGCGCCCGTCACCAGGCAGCGCAGTCCTCGCACGTCCATGAGGTCCCCCTCCGTCGGATTTTAAGGCAAAGTAAATGACGGCACGGTGCCGGGCAAGCAGCGATCGCGTGGGCTTGACCTCGTGCCGTTCGGTCTGATTTCTTAACGCTAGTTAGAAACAGGACGACGAGGGTGGGTGGCTCCATGAGGACGTTCGCCTCGATCGACGAGGTCGTCGCGGCGCAGGGTGACACGCTCGGACCCGGCGGGTGGATGACCGTCGACCAGAAGACGATCGACACGTTCGCCGACGCGACCGGCGACCACCAGTGGATCCATGTCGATCCCGACCGGGCGGCCGACGGGCCGTACGGCCGGACGATCGCGCACGGCCTGCTGACCCTGTCGCTGCTCCCCGTCCTGCTCGGCCAGCTCTACCGGATCGAGGGCGTCCGGATGGGCATCAACTACGGCTTCAACAAGGTCCGGTTCCCGGCGCCGGTGCCCGTCGGGTCGCGCCTGCGCGCGACCTCGCGCCTCGCCGAGGCCACGGCGCTCGAGGCCGGCGCCGTCCAGGTGGTGTTCGGCACGGTCCTCGAGATCGAGGGGTCGGACAAGCCCGCCTGCGTCATCGAGAGCGTCGGACGCTTCTTCGTCTGAGTCGGGCGAGGGCAGCGCGAGATCAGGAGGGGCAAGAGATGGCGGGAGTCGAGGGCCGCGTCGTGGCCGTCACCGGGGCCGGCAACGGGCTCGGACGGGAGTACGCACGGGTGCTGGCCGCCGCGGGCGCGCGGGTCGTCGTCAACGACCTCGGGGGGTCGCGCAACGGGAGCGGATCGGACCAGGCGGCCGCCGACGCCGTCGTCGACGAGATCCGCGCCGCCGGGCGAGAGGCGGTGGCGTCCTACGACAGCGTCGCCGAGGCCGCGGGGGGCGCGGCGGTCGTGGCGACGGCGCTGGACGCCTTCGGCCGCATCGACGGGGTCGTGGCGAACGCCGGCATCCTGCGCGACGGCGCGTTCCACAAGATGTCGGAGGCGGACTGGGACGCCGTGCAGAAGGTCCACCTCTACGGGGCCTTCCACGTCGTCCGTGCCGCGTGGCCGCACCTGCGGGAGCAGCGCCACGGGCGCATCGTCGTCGCGGCCTCCACCTCCGGCATCTACGGCAACTTCGGGCAGGCGAACTACGGCGCGGCCAAGGGCGGGCTGATCGGGCTCGTCCAGACCCTCGCGATCGAGGGGCGCAAGTACGGCGTGCTGGCCAACGCCATCGCGCCGATGGCCGCGACCCGCATGACCGCCGACATCGCGACGCCGGAGCTGCTGGAGAGGCTCACCCCGGCCCACGTCGCCCCGGTGGTCGGCCACCTGCTCTCCGACGAGTGCACCGACAGCGGCTCGGTGCTCGTCGCCGGCGGTGGCCAGGTGCACCGTGTCGCCCAGTTCATGACGAAGGGCGTGACGTTCTCCGACGTGCCCTCGATCGAACAGGTCGCCGACCGGTGGTCCGAGGTCACCGACCTCTCCAGCGCCGTGCCCGGCGTGAACCCGGTCGGGTGAACGCCCCGCAGGCGGCACCGGCGGTCCCCGGGCAGCCCGACGACTGCACGGCGCCGGGGGCCTACGCGGTCAACGACCGGGTGTGGCGCATCCCGCTCCCACTGCCCTCCATCGGGCTCCGCGCGGTCAACGTGTACGCCGCCGAGGGTCCCGACGGCGTCGCCCTGGTCGACGCCGGGTGGTCCGGACCGGACGGGCTCGCCGCGCTCCGTCACGGGCTCGCCGAGATGGGCCGCTCCCTCGCCGACGTCACGCGGGTCGTCGTGACGCACGCCCACCACGACCACTACACCCA
>JAVXWR010000094.1:0-3435 GCA_032230725.1 Actinomycetota bacterium | reverse complement strand
CACCCGACGATCACCTGGGCGAGCGTGTGCGCGGTCAGCCGCAGCCGCGCCCAACCCACCACCGGCACCGCGAGCCACGAGAGCGCCCACCATCCACCGCCCAGCAGGGTCAGCACGCACGCCGCCGCGCCCACCACCGCCACATGCAGGCTCACCTTCCACAGCAGCGTCAGCGCCGTGACCACCAGCACCGTCACGAGCACCGCCACCTGCAGCGCGACGATCGCCCGCGGCGCCCCCGCGAGCGCCAGCACGGCCAGCCCGGCCAGCACCGAGGTCGCGGAGAGCCCGAGCGGCACCGCCCGCTGCTCGCGCCGGGAGAGGTGGTGGTCGGTGTAGCGGCCCTGCCGGACCCCGAGGTCGACGATCCCCGCCGGGATCGCGACGGTGAACACCATGCCCACCAGCGACCACGCCACCCCGGCCCACCCGGCGGCGAGCGCGCCGACCACGGGGTAGAGCACCGCGAGGAGCAGCGTCGGGGTGGCCACCCGGGAGATCAGCGTCGCGGCACGCACCGGCCCAGTGTCTCCGGCCCCCGCCTCAGACGCCGAGCAGGCCGATCGCCACCAGCGCGAACGCGACGACGAGCAGCGCGACCCGGCCGTGGTGCAGCCGGTCCCAGCGCCCCACCTGGGCCCGCCAGTCCGCCGGGGCGTCGCCGGCGCTCCACGTCCTGACCCGGTCGTTGATCGGCACGAGCAGCGTGATCGAGGCGACGACGGCCACGACCAGCAGCGCCGTCGCCACCACGACCGGCAGCGTCCCGGGCCCGCCCCACACGACCACCGCCCAGGCCGCGCCGAGCACGACCGCGCCCGAGTACCAGAACGGCATCACCCGCCCCAGGACCCGCGCGCCGTCGCTGCGCGCCGCCAGCCCGGCATCGCCCGGCAGCCGGTCGAAGATCGGGTTGACGAACACCGCCACCGCGAGCTCGACCCCGACGAGCAGCCCGACCACCACCACCGTCACCACACCCAGCACCGTCACGACGCCTCCTCGGATTTCGATCGTTGCTAGTTTCGCTAGCGACGCTAGACCATCGTCGCTCGGATTTCTAGCAGTGCTAGAGTCACGTCGTGGCCACCCGGGAACGCAAGGAGCGCGAGCGTGCCGACCGGCACCGCCGCATCCTCGCCGCCGCCCGGGAGCTCGCCGAGGACCAGGGATGGGACGCGGTCACCACCCGCCGCCTGGCGGACCGGATCGAGTTCAGCCAGCCCGTCCTCTACGGCCACTTCCCCGGCGGCAAGGACGAGATCGTCGCGGGCGTCGCGCTCGAGGGCTTCGCGGAACTGGCGACGACGCTGCGGGCGGCGGTCGACGACGCCGGGCCCGGAGGCGCGCCGGGGGCGCTGATCGCGGCCTACCTCGACTTCGCCGCCGCGCACCCCGCCGTCTACACGGCGATGTTCGAGTCCGCCGCGCTGCCCTTCGCCCACGACGACACCCCGGCGCCGCTGACCGAGGGGTTCGCCGTCCTGCGCGACGTGCTCGCCCCGGCCCCGACCGCCGAGCCCGGCCGGTACGCCGAGCTCGCCTGGGCCACGCTGCACGGGCTCGCGACGCTCGCGCGCGCCGGCCGCCTGCCTCCGGACGGGGCGGCGGAGCGGCTCGCCCTCGCCGTCACGCTGCTCGCCCCGGAGTGACCCGCGCCCCCTCAGGTCCCGGCCGGGTACTCGTCGTGGAACCGCAGACCCGGGCCTCCCGCGTTCAGACCGAGGGACTCGGCCCGCCCGGCAGGCTCCTCCCAGACCTCCTGGCGCCCCAGGGCGGTGAGGTCGAGGTAGCCGTGTGTCGTGCCGGTGTCCTCGAGGGCCCGGCCGAACCCGGACCAGGTGTGGAACACCCGGTCGCCGTCGCGCAGGAAGGCACTCACGCCCGGGTGGTCACCACGCCGGTGCGGACCCCAGTCGACGCCGGCCGCGACGAGCTCGGCCTCGTCCCGGAAGTTGAGCAGCACCGGGGCGACACGATCGTCGACGGTGGCCCAGAAGTCGTAGTTGAAGCGCGAGCCCTCGGACGAGTACCAGGGAAACGTCCAGCCCATCCGCGCGTGAAAGGCCGCGATCTTCGCGAACGGCGCCCGGGTGACCGCGGCGAGCGTGGTGCCCGCCGCGTGCAGGTGCTCGAGGCGGCCGATGTCGTCGGCGTTGGCCGAACAGCTCGGGCACCCGATGTCCTTCGGATGCTCCACGCCGTCGTCGTCGAGGTCGACGTTCCACATGAAGTGGTGCACCACCAGCTGGCGTCGCCCCTCGAACAGGTCGAGCAGGCCGACGCCGCCGTCCGGGCCGGTGAAGCGGTAGTCCGCGGTCACCTCGACCATCGGCAGCCGCCGTCGCTCGGCGTTGAGGGCGTCGCGCGCCCGGGTCAGCTCCTTCTCCTTCGCCAGCAGCGTCCGGCGCGCGGCCAGCCACTCCTCGCGGGTGACGATCTCCGGCAGGGCCATCGTCGTGCTCCTCCCACTACGCAGGGCGGGGCGTCTCCCGCCGTCGACAGGGACTGACCAGCTCAGCCGAGCGGATTCATCGGCTCGTCACGGGACAGCTCGGGTGGCATCCCGCACCTGGCCACGTGCTCGGGGCCGAGGAAGGCCGTGACCTCGGCGATCCGGTCCTCACGCAGGGTCAGGACGTCGACGACGAAGGCGAGGAACGCCCCGTCGTCGTCGCTCCATCGGTATCCGACGACGGCGGGCTGGGCGTTCGCCGTCGTGAACCGGTGGCGCCAGGAGAACGTCAGCGGCTGGTCGAGGAGGAAGTCGGTGACCGCCCCGAGTCCGGAGTACCAGTGCGGCAGGGGTGGCATCGACCAGGTCACGTCCCGGGTGAGGAGCGCGACGAGGCCCTCGGCGTCGCCCCGCTCGAGGGCGGTGGCGTAGCGACCGACGATGTCGTTCAGCCGAGCGTCGCCGAGCGCGCGCAGGGTCTTCTGCTGCGCGGGATCCCCGACCTTGTCCCGGACGAGGGCCCGCGCCCGTTGCAGCGCGCTGTTCACCGAGGCGCGGGTGGTCGCCATGATGTCGGCGATCTCGTCCGCGCTGAACCCGAGCACGTCGAAGAGCACGAGCGCCGCACGCTGGTTCCCCGGCAGGTGCTGCAGCGCCGCGACGAACGCGAGCTCGATCGACTCGCGGTCCTCGGCGCGGTCGTCGGGCCGGCGGTCGTGGGACCCCTGGGGGTACGGGCCGAGCCAGGCGACGTCGGTGACCGGCTCGCCGCGCACGGACCGCTCACTGGACGGGCCGAGGTCCATCGGCAGGGCGCGGCGGCCGCGTCGCTCGATCGCGGTCAGGCAGACGCGGGTCGCGATCCGGTGCAGCCAGGTCCGGACCGAGCTGCGCTCCTCGAAGTCCGCGAACGCCTGCCAGGCGCGCACGAGGGTCTCCTGCGCCGCGTCGTCGGCCTCGTCGACCGACCCGAGCATCCG
>JAVXWR010000021.1:0-5971 GCA_032230725.1 Actinomycetota bacterium | reverse complement strand
CTTCGAGCCGTCGACGGAGATGAGGCCCTCGAGGGTGTCGTCACCCCAGCAGGCCGCGCCCGCCTCCTGCCAGGCCGCGATCTGCTTCACCGAGTCGTCGACCTCGTCCAGCCGGTCGGCGAGGTCGGAGTCGACGACGATCGTGGTGATCTCCTGCTCGTCCACGACCGCGGCCATCTGCTGCGAGGAGAGCCCGGTGTTGAGCAGGACGACGTCGGCGCCGATCTTCGACGTGGCGATCATGGTCTCGATGGGGCCGCGGTGGTTGCGGCACAGCACCGCGATCCGGCTACCGGGCCCGACGTTGCGGTCGGCCAGCGCGCGCGCGAGCCGGTCGGTACGGGTGTGCAGCTCGGCGAAGGTCAGCGTGCCGCGGTCGTCGACGATGGCGAGCCGGTCCGGGTGCCGCCAGGCGCCGACGACGAACGCCGTCGTCGGGGTGAAGCCGTAGCGGTAGAGCGCGACCGGGAACCGGACCACGCGGTCGGGCCGGATCGGGGCGACGACGCCCGACTCGACGAGCAGGCGCATCCCCGTCGCGAGCTCGGACGGGGTTCCGAAAGGGGTCCTCACCAGTGCACTCCAGGAAGCAGTCGGGCAAAGGCCTGCGCGCCCCGGGACATGGGACCGGCCTCGAGGGCGCGGTCCACCCCGGGGGTCTTCTGATCAGTACCCTCACGAGCCGCGGACGACTCGGGGAACACCCGGTAGGCCACGTGCATGACCACGTCGACCAGGCGCGGGGCGAGGTTGGCCGAGACGGCGCCGAACGTGCCCAGCGCCGTCCCGATGTGCTTCGGCCGCTCGACCAGCGCGCGGATCACCATGTCCGCGGCCTCGTCGGGGCTCGACGTCGGGAACGCGTCGTACATCTTCGTCGGCGCGATCATGGGCGTGCGGACCAGCGGCATGTGGATCGTCGTGAACGTGACGCCGTCGCCGATCACCTCGGTCGCGACGATCCGCGCCCACGCGTCGAGCGCCGCCTTCGAGGCCACGTAGGCCGCGAAGCGCGGGGGCCCGGTCTGCACGCCGATGGAGGAGATGTCGACGACGTGCCCGAAGCGGCGCTCGATCATGTGCGGCAGCAGGGCCAGCGTCAGCCGCAGCGCCCCGAAGTAGTTGATCGCCATGGTGCGCTCGAAGTCGTGGAAGCGGTCGAGCTCGAGCTTCACCGAGCGCCGGATCGAGCGCCCGGCGTTGTTGACGAGCATGTCGATGCCGGTGTCGGGCCCCGCGTGGTCGGCGAGCAGCGCCTTGACCAGGGCGTCGACGGACTCGCCGTCGGTGATGTCGCACGAGTAGACGTGCGCCTGCCCGCCCTCCCGCTCGATCTCGTCCTTGAGCTCCTCGAGCTGCTCGGTGCGCCGCGCCACGAGCAGCGGGACGCCGCCGTTGCGGGCGACCTTGATCGCGGTCTCGCGCCCGATGCCCGACGAGGCGCCGGTGATGACGACGCGGCGGCCCAGCAGCGGGGGACCGGGCGGGGTGCGGCGCGCGCGGTTCGGGTCGAGGTGCTCGCGCCAGTACTCGACGAGGACGGGCGCGTAGTCACCGAACTCGGGCGGGGTGAAGCCGTCGAGGGCCTCGACCGTCGCCTCGGAGGAGTAGACGCACGAGAACGTCAGGTGGGGCAGGACCTCGGGCGGGATGTCGAACTCGGCGAGCGCGATGTCGCGGGCCGACCCGCCGGCCGAGGTGCGGCCGAGCCCCTCGGCAGCGCGGGTGAGCGCGTTCCCGACGGCGCTCGGCAGCACCGGCAGGAGCTTGGGGGCCCCGAGGGCGCCGGCCAGCGCGTTGTAGACCTCCGAGAGCGGCTGCGGGCGCGGGTTCACGAGGTGGAACGCGCGGCCGTCGAGGTCGGGGGTGTGGACGAGGGCGACCATCGCGTCGGCTACGTAGTCGACGGGGACGATGTTCGTCGCGCCCAGCTCGGGGGCCGGCACCCGCAGGAAGCCCGGGAGCCGGCCGAAGGCGCTGATCGCGCCCATCAGGTAGTACGGCCCGTCGATCTTGTCCATCTCGCCGGTCTGGGAGTCCCCGACGACGATGGCGGGCCGGTAGACCCGCCACGCGGTGCTCGACTCCTCGCGGACGATCTTCTCCGCGGCGAACTTGGTCTCGTGGTAGGGGTTGCCGAACTCCTGGCCGAGGTCGAAGTCGTCCTCGGTGAACACCCCGGTGTGCTCGCCGGCGACCGCGACGCTGGAGACGTGGTGCAGGCAACGGGCCCCGATCTCGGCGGTGACCGCGACGACGTGGCGGGTGCCGTCGACGTTGGCCGAGCGGTTCGCGGCGTCGTCGGCGGTGACGTCGTAGATCGCACCGAGGTGCAGGACCTCGTCGACCTGGCCCGCGAGATCGATGATCGTGTCGTCGGACAGGCCCAGGCGTTCGGCGGTCAGGTCGCCGCTCACCGTGACGAGCTTGTCCGCTCCGTCCAGGTCGCGGGTGCGTCGCCGCAGCTTCTCGACCGAGCCCCGCCGGACCAGCGCGTAGACCGCGTCGCAGTCCTCACGGGCGAGCAGACGGGCCAGCACGGCGCGCCCGAGGAACCCGGTACCGCCGGTAACGAGGTAGCGCATGGCGGAGGATCGTGGCACGACTCACCCGGCCGCGCCACGTCGAGCTCACGGATCGTCGCGACTCATCGACGCCACGTCGTCCTCGGCTCCCCGGTCCAGACTGACGCCCTGGACGGTGCCGGTGGTCTGCTCGTCCTGCGACTGCTCGGGGTCGAGTCCCTCGAGGAGTTCCTCGGTCTCCTGGTGCTCCCCGACGTAGCGCTGCTCGAGGTTCTCCGCGCGGGTCGACGGGTCCTGGTCCGACCGGTTCCCGTCCGCCTGCTCGCTCATGACGATCCATCCTGCCGGGGTGTGGCGCGGGTCGCACGGCGGGGTACCAAGGACGGCGTGGCCCCGCTCGACCTCGACAACCTGCCCGCGGACCAGGTCCGCGCGCTGCGCCGCGCCCCCGACGCCGGGTTCCGGGCCCCGATGCTCGCGACGCTCACCAAGCCGACGGACCCGCCGCCCGGGCCCGAGGGCTGGAGCTTCGAGCGGAAGTACGACGGGGTGCGCGTCATCGCCACCCGTGAACGCGGCGAGCGGCCCCGGCTCTGGAGCCGCAACCAGAAGCCGGCGGACGCGAGCTATCCCGAGGTGGTCGAGGCCCTCGAGGTCGCGGGCCCGGACCGGTTCGTGCTCGACGGCGAGATCGTCGCGGCCGACGGCCGGTTCGGGTCGCTGCAGGCGCGGATGCACCTGAGCGATCCGACGCGGGCCCGTGCGACGGGCGTGGACATCCGGTGCCACCTCTTCGACCTGCTCGTCCTCGACGACCTCGACCTGACGCGCCTGCCGCTGGCGACGCGGCGGGGGCTGCTGGAGGCGGTGGTGCGGGCTAGCCCGGAAGGAGGCAAGCAGGGCCCGCTGCTGCACTCGCCGACCCTCGACGGGGACCCGCTGGCGTTGCGCGACGAGGCGTGCGCCGACGGCTGGGAGGGGCTCATCGCCAAGCGGCTGGACGCGCCCTACACGGCAGGGCGCAGCCGTGACTGGCTCAAGCTCAAGTGCGTCAAGGACCAGGAGTTCGTCATCGGTGGGTGGACCGATCCTGCCGGGTCACGGCACGTGCTCGGGGCGCTGCTCGTCGGCTACTGGAAGGACGGCGAGCTGCGCTACGCGGGCAAGGTCGGGACCGGGTTCGACGACGCCGCGCTGACGCTGCTGCGCTCCCGGCTCGACCCCCTCGCCGTCGGGACCCCACCGTTCTCCGACGTGCCCCGCGAGCGCGGCCAGCACTTCGTGCGCCCCGAGCTGGTCTGCCAGGTGGGGTTCGGCGAGTGGACCTCCGACGGCCGGCTCCGCCACCCCCGCTACCAGGGGCTGCGGGAGGACAAGGACGCGGCGGAGGTGGTGCGGGAGACGTAGGTAGGTGCGCTTCGCGCTCGTGAGCACTTTCGGTCGCTATAACGACCGAAAGTGCTCACAAGGCCGAAGGCCACCTACTAGGGATGCCGCGCGTACGCGTCGATCACGCAGTACACGCAGTACGCGGCGAACCCGACCGCGGCCAGCAGGAACATCGTGGCGCCGAGGGTGTGGGCGGCGATGGTGCGCAGCGCGACGTCGAAGCCGCCGATGCGGCGCGGCGCGTTCTCCCAGGCCGCGAGCGCGGTGAGGACACCGACGACGCCGAAGGTGACGGCCCGCGTCAAGTTCCCCAGCGACCCGCTGACCAGGGCGAGCGTGCGCCGACGTCCCGGCAGCTTCTCGGGGACCAGGTCGCCCATGAACGTCGCGCGCACGCCGGTGTAGGTCATGGAGAAGAACATCCCGACGGCGAACAGTCCGACCGCCCCGACCAGCCACCGGCCCGCGGTGTGGGCGAAGACCTCGTCGACGGTGTCCTGGAAGGCGTTGCGGCGGCCCTGCATCCGGGTGGCGAACTCGGCCGCGAGCCAGGCCACCGAGAGCACCCCGACGGCCTTCGCGAACGCGCCGAGGCGCTTGCGCCAGCGCTCCTCGGGCCGGGCCCAGCAGAACCCGACGGCGGCCGCGCGGAGCTGCCAGGCGGCGAAGGCGGTCAGGGCGACGGCGGCGGCGGCGAGCAGCCATCGGCCGAGGAACCCGCCGCCGGACGCGACCAGCTCGATCGCGCCGCGCGGGTCGGCGTGTGCCCCCCGCTCGCCGATGGTGGCGATGCGGACCGCGAGCACCGCGATCCCCAGGTGGACCAGGCCGTACGCGACCAGGCCGACCCGGCCGATCGCCTCCACCCACGCCGGCGCGTCACGGTCGCCGGGGCGTGCGCAGCGTCCGGGGTGCCGCGGGCCGGGGTCGGGCGCGGTGGGGACAGTCCCGACCGCGACGGCGCCCGCCGGTGCCGCGTCGTCCGGCCCGGTCCCGTGGTCCGCGGCCGTCGCCGCGCCGCCGGAGACGGGCGACGCGGGCGCGGGACTCATGGGACAAGTGGTACCCCGTGGCGATGGTTCTGTCGCTGTGGGCTCGCTGTGATCTGTGGGGCACCACTGGATCGGGGTCACGGCACCGGGCGGCCCGGGCGTACTGCTCGGGCCAGGTGACGTCGTCGTACCCCCAGCTCGTGGGCCGCGCGCAACGACCGGTGCGGGTCGCGCAGCAGGGCGCGCGCGAGCAGCACGACGTCGGCCTGGCCGGTCGCGACCACCTTCTCCGCCTGCGCGGGCTCACTGATCATCCCGACGGCGCCGGTGGGCACGCCGGTCTCGCGGCGGATGCGCAGGGCGATCGGGGTGAAGAGCGCGCTGGTCACGTCCCGGTCCAACCACCGGATCCGTCGTGATCTTCCCGCAGCAGGTCGCGGGCGCACGCCAGCACGTCGGAGGTCCCGACGGCGAGCAGGGCCGGGTCGGGCTCGTCGGCGAAGCGGTCGCCGCGGCGGACCGCGGCGTCGGTGAGCACGACGTGGCGCCGGTCGGGGGGCGGGCCCCACTGCTCGGGCCCGACGGGGCCGAAGAGCGTCACCGAGGGCACGCCGAACGCGGTCGCGACGTGGGCGATCCCGGTGTCGCCCGCGATCACGAGCCGCGCTCCGGCCACGAGCGCGAGGAGCTCGCCGATCGAGGTGCGCCCGGCGAGGTCGAGCCCGCCGCTCACGGCGGCGATCTGTGCGGTCAGCGCGGCCTCCTCACGACCGCCGGTGACGACGACGCGGTGCCCGTCCCCGGCGAGTGCGGCGGCGACCGCCGCGAACCGCTCGACCGGCCAGCGCTTGGCCCCGAACGCCGCCCCGGGGTGCACGACCACCGCGCCCGGCGTCGACGGAGTGGCTTTCCTGTCACTGGGTGCGAGCAATTCCGGTGAGCACGCCGATAGGGCGGTGCTTGCACGGGGGAGGGCCGGCGTCGGCAGCCGCAGGTCGTCGGCGGCCGCGGCGGCGATCGCCTCGTCCACCAGGCCGGACGCGGCGAGCAGGTCGCACCAGCGAC
>JAVXWR010000877.1:0-3128 GCA_032230725.1 Actinomycetota bacterium | reverse complement strand
GGCGACGTAGCTGTGCGACCAGACCGCGCAGTCGGCGTCGCGCACCCGCACCGGGCGGCCGGCCTCGTCGTGCTCCTCGACGACCTCCGAACCGTCGGGTCGCACGACGCGGTCGAGCACGCCGATCGCGTCGTAGCCGAAGCGGGTGGTGCGGCCGAGCTCGTCGGTCTTGGCGACGACCCGCAAGGCGTCGTACTCGGTGTGCCGCTCGTGGCCCAGGGGGTCGACGGTGCGGGTGACGCGGCCGTCGTCGTCGTGGACGTAGCGGGCCGTGTGGCCGAGGGAGTCGGTCCGGGCGACGACGGGGCCGTCGTAGGCGAAGGTGCAGCTCAGGGTGTCTCCGGCGCCGACCTGCGCGACGACGCGGTCCTCGTCGTCGTAGGAGTGCCGGAACCACGTCCCGCGGCGGTCGACCCACCCGGTGATGCGGCCGCGCTCGTCGTACCCGAACCGCGTCGGCCACCCCGAGGAGTTGACGACCGCCGTCAGGTTCCCGGCCTCGTAGCCGAACCGGACGAGCGCGCGGTCGCCGCCGTCGGGTCCCGCGCCGACGAGGTCGTACCCGACGATGCGGTCGCGCTCGGCGAGCACCGTGACCCGGTAGCCGCCGCTGTGGGCGACCGAGAGCGGGGTGCCGTCGGCGAGGCGGTCGACGTCGATGCGGTGGTCGCGCTCGATGATCGCGACCAGCCAGCGCTGCTCGTCCCGGCCGGCGAAGTGCCACCGACGGTCCCCGTTCCCGACGACGGCCGTGGTCCCGTCGAGCGCGAGCGTCCAGCGCGGGTCCTCCCGGGCCACGCCCCCCGACGTCGGGAAGTGCAGTGCGACGCCGTCGAGGCGGGCGAGGACAACCTCGTCGTCGGTGACCTGGAGGTGCTGGTCGAGCGTGGAGGCCCAGGTCGGGCCGAAGAAGCGTCCGGACCGGTACGACGACCGGTGGAGGCGCTCGAGGACCAGCGGCAGGGCGCCGGGCAATTCGACGTCGACGGCCGGGAGCAGGAGGTGCCCGGTGCCGACGTCGACCGGTTCTCCGTGGAGCACCGCCTCGCCCGGCGGGGTCCGGGCCGGAGCCGCCTCGGCGATGCGGAGACCCGCCGCCGGGGTCTCCGCCGTCCTGATCGCGGCAGCGGCGTCGAGGCGAGCTCCGTCGCGCCCTTGAGGGCCTTCTCGGCCTTGATCCCGGCTTTGAGCCCGGTGGCGGCCCAGCCGGCGAACGGGATCATCGCGGCCGCCGAGAGGCCGGCGTTGAGGTAGTCGCCCTCGGCCGTGTACCAGGCCGCGTTCGCCCCGTCGGCGACCTCGCCGACCACCGGCACCAGACCGGCGACGTCGAGGGCGGTGTGCGCGATGTCCGTCCAGGAGAAGCCGCTCTCCTCCTCCGGGGGTGGACCCGGCGGGGCGGCCGCGAACGCCGGTGGGGCACCAGGCGGGGCGCCGGGAGCTCCGGGCACCGCACCGGCGGCGCCCGGCACCGACGCCGTCATCCCCGCCAACTGCACCTGCGCGCCCTGGACCTGCGAGGCGGCGGCCTGGTTGGCCTGCAGTTCCTGCTGGGTCGCCTGCTCCATCAACGCCTGACCCTCGGCGACCCGCGCGTTGGCCGCGTTCACCGCGCCCTGGGCGGCGTCCATCGCCACGTCCTGCGCCTGCCCACCCCCGGTGGGGCAGCCGCGAGGTCCGTGAGGTGGGCCGAGGCTGCCGTCAACGCCGCCTGGCCCTGCCGGACCATCTCCTCCCCGCGCGCGAACATCTCCTGCGCCGTGCGCAGCGCGGTCCCGTAGGTGGTCAGCGCCTGCCCCACCAGCCGTGAGACGTCCGCACCGATCGAGGCCCTCGACCCGATCTCGGTGATCTGCCCGGCCGCGGCCTGGGCCGCCCCGCCGGTCCACCCTGCCCATGGCACCACCGGCCGCGCGGATGCCCTCGCCCGCCCCGGTGAACTGCTCGGCCATCGCCGTCAGCTGCGTCGCCCCGGCCTCGACGGCACCCGGGTCCCCCGGCATCGGCACACCGACCACCCCCTCGCGCGTGGACGCTAGGGAAGCCGCCATGCGCGTGGGTGCGGTTTGGCGAGACTCGTGGACCTCCGATCGACCGTGCCACGCACGGGCAGCGCGTGCTGAAGGCGCGCCTGGTCATCGCGGCGTGCGCTTCTTCCGCTCGGATCAGGAGTTGAGGTCCGGCGCCAGCGTGACCTGCCACAACCAGACGACCTTGCGCGTCGTGTCCTCGACAGCGAAGAGCATGAGGCCTCGCCCGCCCGGGCCGAATCCGACGGTGCGGGAACCACCAGGATTTGCCGCTACGTACGGCCGACCGACGCTCGACGGCGACACCTCGAGCGCGACTCGCAGTTCGGCGAAGGCCGCCAGGAAGTCAGCGGGGAGTGCCTCGATGGCCTCGGCGACGTCGTTGCCGACCGGGCGGACGTCGTACACAGCGCTACATGCCGGCCTTGGCGCGGGTGACCGCCAACGGCTCGTCCTCCGGCACGGCCTCGCCCGTGAAGAATTCGGCCGCGCGCCGAACCGAACGGCGGAACGCTTCGGGGTCCGACTGGAGGACCGCCCGGCGGCGCCACTCCTCGATCGTCTCGAGGATAGGTGTCACCTCGTAGGTTCGACGCGCCTGATCGAGTGCACTCGCATAGGCCCGGTCGAACAGCTCCCGATCCTCCGGGAACAGGGCTGCTCGGACCGTCTTCGGTGACGCACCCTCGGCCAGGGACCGTCCCTCAGGCGGGCGCCCGGGTGAGGCCGATGCGGTCATGAGGCAACGGTAGCGGCCGAGTCTTGGCGGGACCCGCGTGTCGAGCACCCGAGCCTCGTCGAGCAGCAGTCGCCTTGACTGGTCCGAGCCGCTCACGCCTGTCGCCGCGACGGGCGGCGGGCGTCGTAGCGCCTGCGCTGGCTGCACGAGCCGAGCGGACCAGCCGTCGGGAAGCAGAGGCACGATGAGGAGAGCGCGGGCGCTGGAGACCATTTTCAAGTGGCCTGCCGCATGGCAGGGGAGAAGGAAGCTCCCGCATGGCCTCGATCGTGCGTCGCGAATCTAGCCCGAACCGACCCGCCGTCACGACGGGATGAGCGCACTCAGCCGCTCCAGCGTGATCGACTCGGCGTGCTCGG
>JAVXWR010000866.1:0-8289 GCA_032230725.1 Actinomycetota bacterium | reverse complement strand
CCCGCGTCGCGGATGAGGTCGGCGACGTAGCGGAGCTCGTCGCCCTTCGTGTCGAACGTGCCCACCACGTTGGCGTGCGCCATCAGTCCTCCTGCACGGGACGTCGTCGTCGTCTCTGTCGAGTCCTATCGCACTCAGGGCGGCCGTGTGCCAGCGAAGCCCTATCGGCGTGCTCCCCTTGCTGCACTCAGTGACAGGAAAGCCCCGTCGTCGATGGGCCCTCCCCGCTCTACCGTGGACCGGTGAGGAGCGTCGAGGACGTCGTGGTGCCGGGAGCGCGGCTGCACACCGAGGTCCGCGGGTCGGGTCCGCCGCTGGTGTGCGTCGTGGGCGGCAACGGCGACCCGACGGTGTTCGATCCGCTGGCCGACATCCTGGCGCCGCGCTGACCGTGCTCACCTACGTGCGACGGGGCTTCGTGCGCAGCCCGGTCGACGGCGAGGTCGGGCCCGACAAGCTGGGGGACGACGTCGAGGACCTGGCCAGGCTGATCGAACGCCACGGCGGCCCCGCGGTGGTGCTCGGCAGCAGCTCGGGGGCGATCGTCGTCCTCGAGCTCCTGGTGCGTCGCCCGGATCTGGTGCGCGCTGCGATCGCGCACGAGCCGCCGCTGATCACCCTGCTGAAGGACCGCGACGCGATCGCCACACGGTTCGACGCCGTCCTCGCCACCTATCGCGGGGAGGGCGCAGGCGGCGATGGCCGAGTTCGGCGAGGTCACCGGGGTGGGCATACGTCGCCCGCCGCCCGGGCAGGAGCCGGCCGAGATCCCCCGGGAGTTCCGCGCCATGCAGGAGCGGTGGCCGGCGAACAACGCGTTCTGGTTCGAGCACGAGTACGGCCCCCCTACCCGGTTCACGAGCTCGACCTCCTGGTGCTCCGTGAGCACGCCGCGCGCCTGGTCCTCGCGGTGGGCAGCGTGTCCCGGGCGGAGGGACAGCTCGCGGGTCGCCGGAACCTCGTCCTGGCGCGCCGGCTGGGCCTCACTCCGGTCGAGGTGCCCGGCGGCCACCTCGGCTACCTGGAGGACCCGGCCGGGTTCGCGGCCGCGCTCGAGGGCGTGGTCGGGCTGCTAGCGTGGGAGACGTGAAGAAGCTGGTCGTGCTCCTGCTCGCGGCGTTCGGGGTGGCCCACCTCGTCCGACGGCGCCAGGAGCGGCCGGCCGCGGAGGTCTGGCGCGAGGCGACCCGCAGCGCCTAGACCCCGTTCGCGGGGACGTAGCTCAATTGGCAGAGCACCGCCTTTGCAAGGCGGGGGTTGAGGGTTCGATTCCCTTCGTCTCCACCGCCGTGACCTGCACTGATGTGTCTCACGGGGACGTCGGTCATCGTCCTGCTCGGTGCACATCGGGTGCACATCGGGTGCACATCGGGTGCGCACGGCCGCGCGCATGCGGTTCGCGAGGTCGTCGAGTGTCCCCACTGCCCCATGGCCCGATCGAGCCGGAGTCAGTGGTCACGCAACTGTGCGCCTCGCGACGGTCCTCGCCGTGCCCACGGCTCGGCGGCCCCGGCCGTATTCGGTGTCATCTCCGTTGACGTGGAATGCACTTTCGTGTCTACTTGAGTGACATGAACACGCGCGGCTACGTGATGCGGGCCCGGGCTGACGCGGTCGAGGAGACGCGGCGCCGGATCCTCACTGCCGTGTGGCAGCTCGGACTGGAGGCCGCGTCGATGGAGATCGTGCTGGGCGACGTGGCCGACCGGGCGGGCGTCACCGTGCGGACGGTGCTGCGGCACTTCGGCAGCAAGGACGGGCTCTTCGCCGCGACGCAGGACTTCGTGTCCGCCGAGCTCCTGGAGGAACGCGGCGTGCCGGCGCCGGGCGACACCCGGGCCGCGGTGACCGCCGTGTTCGACGAGTACGAGGACGTCGGCGACTGGGTGATCACCATGCTCGGGCAGGAGAACACGGTCCCGGACGTGCGGCGGATGACCGACCGGGGGCGGTCGATGCACCGCGAGTGGGTCAGGGCCGTGTTCGGTCCCCGGCTGCCCGCCGACGGCTCCGGGGACGAGGTGCTCGACCTGCTCGTCGTCGCGACCGACGTCTACACGTGGAAGCTGCTCCGCCGCGACCGGGGGCTCGACCGCGACGCGGCGGAGCGACGCGTCGACGCCCTCGTACGCGCGGTGCTGGCCGACCCGACCCGAGAGGGGTGACATGGCCCGCATCCTCGCCGTGACGTGGGACGGCGGCGGGAACGTGCCGCCCCTGCTGGGCATCACCGCGGAGCTGCTCGCCCGCCACCACGACGTGCGCGTGCTCGGCCACCCCTCGCAGCGCGCGACCGTCGAGGCAGCCGGAGCGACGTTCGTGCCCCACCGCCACGCCCGCCCCTGGTCGCCGACCACGCCGGTCTCGGACGTCCGCCGGGCGCGGGACCTGATCACGCTGTTCAGCGAGCCCGGTCCCGGCCGCGACGTCGCCGCCGAGCTCGATGGGCCGGCCCCGCCCGACCTCGTGCTCGTCGACGGCATGCGGCTCGCGGCGCTGCAGGCCGCCGTGCGGTCACCGGTCCCGACGGTCGCCCTCGTGCACACCTTCCACCGCTACCTCACCCGCGTCTGGGCGCGGGGACCGGTCGGGCTCCTCGCGACCCTGCGGGGGCGACGGCCGGGCCCGCTGTGGAACGCCTGCGAGCGGGTCCTCGTCGCCACCGACGCCGATCTCGACCCGGTCGGGCCGGGGTCGGGCAACCTCCGATGGACCGGCGCGGTCCAGGCGGGACCCCGGCCGGTCGCCCGCGGCACGACGTCCACCGTGCTGGTCAGCCTGAGCACGATCTTCTACCCCACACAGGCCGCGGTGCTGCAGAACGTCCTCGACGGGCTCGCCGAGCTCGACGTCCACGTCGTCGTGGCCACCGGGCCCGTCGTCGACCCCGGCGACCTGCGCGCCGGGGCGAACGCCGAGCTGCACCGGCACCTGGCCCACGACGCGGTGATGCCGGCCGCGTCCGTGCTCGTCGGCCACGGCGGGCACGCCACCACGATGCGCGCCCTCGCCCACGACCTGCCGGTCCTGACGATCCCGCTCGACCCCCACCTCGACCACCGCATGATCGGCGAGGCCGTCCGCGCGGCCGGGGCGGGTCTCGTACTCGAGACCGGCGCGAGCCCGACGGCGATCCGCGACGCGACCCGGACCCTGCTCGACGACCCGGCCCACCGGACCGCGGCCGAGGTCCTCGGGGCGCGCCTCCGCTCGACCGACGGCGCCGCCCGCGCCGCCGACGAGATCGAGGCCGTCCTGGGCGGTGCCCGCTCGCCGAGCACGTCGACATCGGCCGAGCGCGATCACGGCCGACCGTGACCGGCACCGAGCCCGTCCTCGCGCTGTCCAGCGCCTACCTCGCCTCCCGCGCCCTGCACGTCGTCGCCGACCTCGGCGTGGCGGACGTGCTCGACGACGAGCCCGCGACCACCGGCGCGCTCGCCGACGCCCTCGACGCCGACCCCGACGCCCTGGGCCGGGTGCTGCGCCTGCTCGTCGACCACGGCGTCTTCGCCCGCGACCCGCGCGGGCGCTGGACCCACACCGCGGCCTCCCGGCTGCTGCGAGCCGATCACCCGGCCTCGCTGCGCGCGTTCGTCCGCATGATGGGCGGTCCACCGATGTGGGACTCGCTCAGTGCCCTCGGGGACACCGTGCGCACCGGGCGGGCCGGCATCCGCAGCATCACTCCGGACGGATTCTGGGCGCACCTGCATGCCCACCCCGACCAGGGGGCCATCTTCGACGAGGCCATGACCGACCGGGCGGGCGCCGACCTCGCCGCCGTCCTCGCCTCCTACGACTTCTCCCGGCACCGCCGCGTCGCCGACATCGGGGGCGGGCGCGGGCACCTCGTCTCCGCCGTGCTGGCCAGCAGTCCGGACGCCACCGGCGTGCTGTTCGACCTGCCGCACGTCCTCGCTGCGCTTCCGGCGGTCACGGCCGCGACCCCGCGTCTGGAGGTCGTCGCAGGCGACTTCTTCGCCGATCCGCTGCCCGTCTGTGACGCCTACGTGCTGATGCAGGTCGTCCACGACTGGGACGACACCGCGGCGGGCGCGATCCTGGCCGCGGTCACCCGTGCCGCTCCCGAGGACGCGACGGTCCTGCTCCTGGAATGGGTGCTGCCCGAGGACGGAGCCGGGCACCCGGTCACCGCCATGGACGTGATGATGCTGGCGACCACCGGCGGCCGGGAGCGCACCCGGTCCGGCTACGCAGCACTGCTCGACGGGGTCGGCATCGACCTCGTCGCCGTCCACCCGACGCGCGGCCCGATGTGCGTCCTCGAGGGACGTGTCCGGCGCCCCGGTGCCCCTGGCCCGGCCCGGCCCGATCTCGTCATTGAGAGCCCGCGGCCACCAGCGTCGCGGTGATCGGTTCGAGCTCGGCGAGCAGCTCGTCGAACTCGGCGGGGGAGAGCGCGTCGTAGGGCGCGGCGCCGAGCTCGTCGGTCAGGGCCTCGATGCGTTCCTTGGTCTCGCGGCCGGCGTCGGTGAAGCGGCCGTCGGTGTCGACGAGCCCGCGCTCGCGCAGGCCGGCCATGACCGCGGCCAACCGCTTCTTCGGCAGGTGGTGGATGCGCCCGAAGGACTCCGCCGGGTAGATGCCGTATTCCAGCGCGCTGAGCACGTGGGCCTCCGTTCCGCCGATGCGCTCGCTGAGGAGCGCGGCGACGTGCCCGTCACCGCGGTGCTCGCGCAGCATGGTCGCGGAGTGCCACAGCCGGGCGACCGGGTCGCTCGGCACCGGGAGGGTGCGCATCCCGGCGTAGTTCACCCGACCCTCCGTGGGTGCACCCGTCGCCGCCTGGGTGATCAGGTCGGCCGCGCGCTCCAGGCCCGGCGAGCCGGCCAGCTCCTCGCCGAGGATCCGGCGGACGGAGGCCGCGCTGCCCCGTTCCCGCGCGGCGACGGAGGCCTCGGGCGGGATCGTCTCCCACGCGCTGGGGATGTGCCGGGCGGCCTCCCCCTCGGCGAAGCTGTAGAAGGCCGCGTGAACGACGCGGGCCGGCACCCGGCCCAGCGGTGCGGCGCGGCTGGCGAAGTAGCCGTCCCAGTAGGTGCGGTGGCCGAGCGCGGCCAGCTCCTCGTTGCACTCGTCGGCGAAGTAGGTGACCAGGCAGATCGGCTCCAGCAGCTCGAACATGCGACGGGCGGTGCGGGGCGACGTGGGCACGGGGACCTCCGGCGGGGTGCGGAGACCGGCTCGGTCGCCGCTCTCTCACCGACACCACGAACGAGCTCGAGACCGATCGACACCGGTCGCCGGGATTCTCCCGAAGAGCCTCGCCGTCCGCCCCGGAGCCCGGGTCGGTTGCGGGCACGCCGTCGATGAGCGCGCGCCCGCCCACGTGCGCTCCTCCACCACCTGACCTGCGGGGGTGGTGTACGAGCGCGAGGGCGTTAGTGGCCGTCGTCGGACTCGCGGTCGGCGACCTTCTGGGACAGCGCGAGGTCCGACTCGGAGCCGGGCGACTCCTCGGGGACGTCGGACGCGTGGCCCTCCGCACCGCCGTGGACGTCGTCGCCGGCCGTGCCGCTCTCGTCGGTACTGGTGCTGCTGGCGTCGCTCATGGTCCCGCTCCCGGTCTCGGCCGTGGCCTCGGTGGCGTCGTGCTGGTCGACGGCGCTGCCCGGCGTCGGGGGCAGGCCATCAGCGGCTGTCGGGTCCGGGACGGAGACGCGCGCCGTGGGGGGACCGGGGTCCGCGTCGCGACGGCGGCGCTCCCGGGCCGCTACGGCGTCCACCACACGACCACCCCCGACGGGTTCAGTCCCGGGCCGGCTGGTCGGGGATCTCCGCGGCGGGGATGACGGGCACGAGCAGGTGCGAGGCGTGGTCCCCGCCGACGTGGATGGTGGCGCCGTCCGCCGGCCGGTGGAGGGCCGGGTGGTCGTGGGCCATCATCCCGAGCTCGCTGTCGCCGGTCACCAGTTCCAGGCGCAGGCGTTCGCCGGGGGCGAGGGTGATGCTGGTCGGCCAGATCTCGACCTCGAGCAGGGTCGGTTCCCCGGGGATCAGCGGGATCGCGCGGTCGTGGGGGTGCCAGGGCCGGTGCGGCTCGGAGCGGTCCGGGTCGGTCTCGCGGTGGGAGGCCTTGAGCCAGCCCATCGCCATCGGGACCGGCTGGCCCTGGGGGCCGACCGCGCGGATCGGGTCTCCGTCGCCGTCGAGGTGCTGCAGGCGGGCGAAGACGTCGAGGTCGTCCTGCTCGGCCGAGAGCCACAGACGCAGGGCGACCGGTCCGGTGAGCTCGAGGGCCTCCGTCACGGGCGCGGTGTCGAAGCTCGCGGGGTAGGCAACCGTCGCGGCCTCGTCCGGCTGGGACGGGTCCAGGGTGTGCTCGCCGAGGTGCAGCTCCTGCCACCGCGTCCCGGGGAGCGGGAAGTCGGTGGCGTCGCGCCAGACGACGTCGCGGCCGTGGCGGATCGCGAGCTGGACCGCGGCGACGCCGGCCATGCGCTCGGGCTGGTCCTTGAGGTACCGGTCGAGGAACCGCAGCTGCAGGTCCTGGGCCCAGTCGGCGTAGTAGGGGTCGATGTGGGTGCCGGTGTGCACGACGAGCCACTTGTCCGCCGACGCGGCCCGGCGCCAGCCCTCGATGTTGCCCCGCAGGTGCAGGTGCAGCGCGCCCCAGTTGGCCGCGGAGAGGATCGGCACGGTGACGCGGTCGAGGTCGGTGCCGCGCGCGCGGTGGTAGTCGTCGAGCAGTGGGTGCTGCGGGAGCACCTCGCGCCAGTCGTCCCCGTCGCCGCCGGTGCGTTGCGGCTCGATCTGGCGGTCCCACCAGAAGTCGATGAAGCCGTTCGAGTAGAGGCCGCCCTGGTAGGCGCATTCCCGGTAGAAGTCGCTGGAGCCTTCCCAGGCGACCACCGCGGCCAGGTGGGGCGGCTGCAGCGCCGCCACGCGCCAGCCCATCATCGCCAGCCACGAGATGCCGCTGGAGGCGACCTTGCCGGTGCACCAGGGCTGCTCGGCGATCCACTCGACGACGTCGTGGAAGTCCTCGGCGTCGCGCGGCCCGTAGAGGTCGAGCCGGCCGGGCGACTTTCCCGTGCCCCGGGTGTCGATGCGCACCAGGGCGTAGCCGCGCGGTACCCACCACTCGGGGTTCGGGGTCTCCCAGACCATGTGCTCGTTGTTGTCCACGAGCTCGTAGAGCGGGTAGCGGTCGGGCCAGTGCACGTCCTTGCCGTACGGGCCGATCGACGCGATCACGGGGACCGGGTCGTCGCCCTCGGGCCGGAAGACGTCGGCGACGACGACGGAACCGTCGCGGGTGGGGACCGCGACGTCGCGATCGATCTGCATCGGAGTTCCTCCTGTAAAGGCCAGCCGACTGGCATCAGGAGTGTGTGCCTCCCAGCGTCCAATCGCAAGGGGACTTGCGTTATGGTTAAGCACGTGAGCGCTCCGGAGGTGCGGCGTCGTCCGGGGGGTCGGTCGGCGCGGGTGCGCGCGGCGGTCCTCGAGGCGACGCTCGATCTCCTCCTCGCGCGGGGGCTCGAGGGGCTCAAGGTGTCGGAGATCGCGACGCGGGCGCAGGTCCACGAGACGTCGATCTACCGGCGCTGGGGCACCCGGGAGAACCTGCTGATCGACGCGCTGCTCGACGCCACCGAGCAGCTGCGGGTGCCCGACACGGGGAGCCTGCGTGACGACCTGATCGCCTACGCCGTCGACCTCGCGCAGTTCCTCGCCACGCCCGTCGGCCACGCCCTCGAACGCACGCTCGCCGTCGCCGGAGACGATCCCGACACCCGACGGGCCCGCGACCACTACTGGGCCTCCCGCTACGCGCTCTCCAAGCAGATGATCACCCGCGCCGTCGACCGCGGCGAGCTCCCGGACACCGTCGATCCCCGCCTGGCCATCGAGATGCTCGTCAGCCCGGTGCATTTCCGGATCGTCCTCACCCGGGAGCCGATCGACGCCCGGATGCCGGCCCTCCTCGTCGACGCACTGCTGGGCGGGCTCGCGCGAGCGGGCGGGACGGCCCCGGACGAGTGAGGCGTCGCGAGCGCGCCACCCGGCTCACTCCTCCGGATCGCGTTCGGCGATCCGCCGCGTCACCCGACCCGTCGGAGAGCGACGGAGCGCGGTGCGGGCCCGTGCGAGCGCGGACCGGTCGCGGAGGTGCACGGCGCGAGACGCGTCGAGCATGTCCGCCGCCCCGCCCCGCTCGTAGACGCGCCACAACAGGCGGAGCGTCAGCCAGAAGCGCAGGAGGGAGACGAGGCCGCCGATCGACGCGCTCAGCAGCGTGAGCAGCCACGCCGACACGAC
>JAVXWR010000858.1:0-2883 GCA_032230725.1 Actinomycetota bacterium | reverse complement strand
GGATGTCCTCGAACGGTGTCCCGGGCGGGATGCCGCTGTCGGGGTCGCCCTCCTCCGGATCGTAGATGAATCCACACATCTCGCAGAGCCAGCGCGTGACCTCCGGCCGGGCCACCGTCTGCTCCGTCATCGCCGGTGGTCGCCCTCGCGGCGGTGCTCGGGTCTCGTGACGATGTCATCGTGGGCCGGTGCCGAGGCGGTGGCGATCTGGCGGCGCAGGTCGTGCAGATTCCACCGTCTGGTGCCGTCCTCGGTGACACCGCCCGGTGTGATCAACCCGGCGTCGGCCAATTCGTCGAGCTGCTGCTCGCTGGTCCGGAGCGACTCTGCCGCGGTCGACGTGTCGACGAGCGGCCGTGGACCGTCCGCCGGGCCAGCGGCTGAGGTCATGGGACGGGCTCCCTCACAGGTATCGGGACAGGACGGGTGACGTCGAGGGGGCCGAGCTCGTCGTGGACCATTCCCGAGTCCGAGGAGCGCTACCGGGACACTCGGGGCCACATCGGCGAGAGCTCGGGGTGGTCGTCGTCCATCAGGCGATGCGCCAAGGCGACCGCCTCTTGCCGATCGCCCCCCACGACGTCGCCCTCGCCCACCGCCACCGCTTCCAGGGTGCTGCTCAACTCGGCCACCGCGGTCGAGGACAGGTCCGTGTAGGCGGTACCCCGCTCGTACCGCGTCTGCAACAGCGCCACCGCCTGCCGCAGCAGATCGTCCTCACTTCCCAACTGCTCGTCGACCATGGCGACTCCCTTTCCCTCATGGCGTGTCCCGTCGACGTCGCCGACGGCTCGTTCCGTCTGCCGTCCGGTCCTTGTCACGGCACCGAGGCCGGTCCGGCCAGGGCGCGGCGAAGCTCGGCCACGGCGGCTCGCTTCCCCTCCGGGTGGGTGAGCAGCGCCGAGCCGGCGACGAGCAGCTCGGCTCCCGCATCCCTGGCCGCCCCCGCGGTGTCCGACGAGATCCCCCCGTCCACCTCGATCTGCACCGGCAGCCCGGAGCGGTCGGCCAGCTCGCGTGCCTCGGAGACCTTGCCCTCCATCGCCTGGATGTACTTCTGCCCGCCGAAGCCCGGGTTGACCGTCATGATCAGGATGTGGTCCAACCGGTCGAGGACGTGCCGGGCGAAATCCAGCGGGGTCGACGGATTGACCGCGACCCCGGCGTGCGCCCCGAGGTCGCGGATCATGGACAACGTCCGGTGGAGGTGCGGGCAGGTCTCGACGTGCACGATGATCGTTCCGCACCCGGCGGAGACGAAGTCGGCGAGCATGGGGTCGGGATCCGCGACCATGAGATGGGCCTCGAAGGGCATGTCCCCGTACTGACGGCACGCGCCCACGACGTCGGGTCCGAAGGTCACGTTCGGGACGAAGTGCCCGTCCATGACGTCCCACTGGATGCGATCGACCCCGGCAGCGGCGAGATCCGCGACCTCGTCGCCGAGGCGGGCGTAGTCGGCGCCGAGAACCGACGCGACGATGGCCGGCTCGGTCACCGACCCGCTCCGTCCTCGGTGCTCGGCGCCTTCCGGTGGCGGACCGTCCGGATCATCATCGATCACGTGTTCCTTCCGCTCTCGGTGCCCGACCCTGACCACCTCGGTCGTCCCGATCGATCGAATCGTCTCGGGCTGGGTGATTCCCCGGCGAACTCATGAGGACTCGACGAGGTCCGAATCTGGTCTGAGGCGCGGATCAGCCGTCTGGGCGCAACGGTGGACACTTTCCGTGCTCCCCGGCAATTCGCTGATCACCACCGCATCGCTCGTGATCGTCGCGCCTGTCGCCGGCCGAGCACCCCCGTCGGGCGCGGTCGAGTGTGCCACCCGGCAGCGCGCCGGCATAGCGTTCGGACGAAACCTCACCGAAACGTCGCGAGGCGGCCCGTCCACAGCCGCGACCTCGGAGTTCCCCCCGGCAGCGACCTGGTTCACCGGGTGCCTCTGGTGGGAAATACCTGCGACACTCGCCTCCGTGCGCGTCTACCTCGGTTCCGATCATGCTGGTTTCGAGTTGAAGACCCACCTCGTGCGCCACCTGACCGAGCAGGGCCACGAGGTGCAGGACGTGGGCCCGGCCGAATTCGACCCCGACGACAGCTACCCGCCCTACTGCATCGAAACGGGTCGGCGGGTGATCGCGGACCCGGGCAGTCTCGGCGTGGTCGTCGGCGGTTCCGGCAACGGGGAGCAGATGGCCGCCAACAAGGTCCCCGGCATCCGTGCCGCCCTGGCGTGGAACGTGGAGATCGCGACGTTGGGCCGCGAGCACAACGACGCCCAGGTCGTCGCGATCGGCGCACGGATGCACACCGCCGACGAGGCCGCAGCCATCGTGACCGCCTTCGTCGACACCCCGTTCTCCCACGATCCGCGCCACGCCCACCGCATCGCGCAGCTCACCCGGTACGAGGAGAGCGGGGAGCCGCCCGCGCTGCCCGGGAGCTGACGGCGCCACCGTCGGTCAGGCCTGCTGCAGGTCGCCGCGCTCGACGTCCACGCCGAAGAAGTCGCTCAGCTTGGTCAACCGGTGATCACCTCTGATGATCCGCACCGTGCCCGACGTCGAGCGCATCACGATGGACTGTGTCGTGGCGCCGCCCGGGTGGTACTGCACTCCGCGCAGCAGGTCGCCGTCGGTCACCCCGGTGGCGCAGAAGAAGGTGTTCCCCCCACCCACCAGATCGCTGGTCCGCAGGACCGCGTCGACGTCGTGGCCGGCGTCGAGCGCGCGAGCGCGCTCCTCGGCGTCCCGCGGGCGGAGTCGGGCCTGGAGCGACCCTCCCAGGCAGCCCAGGGCTGCGGCCGCGAGGATCCCCTCTCCTGCGCCGCCGATGCCCACCAGCATGTCCACGCCACTCTCGGGTCGCGACGTGGCGATC
>JAVXWR010000854.1:0-3941 GCA_032230725.1 Actinomycetota bacterium | reverse complement strand
ACCCTGCTCGCCCTGCACACCCTGCACGCCCTGCTCACCCTGCAGTCCCTGCTCACCCTGCAGTCCCTGCTCACCCTGCAGTCCCTGCTCACCCTGCAGTCCCTGCTCACCCGGCAGGCCCTGCAGGCCCTGCTCGCCGGCTGCGCCCTTCTCGCCGGCTGCGCCCTTCTCGCCGGCCAGACCCTTGTCGCCGGCCGCGCCCTTCTCGCCGGCCGAGCCCTTCTCGCCGGCCGAGCCCTTCTCGCCGGCCAGACCCTTGTCGCCGGCTGCGCCCTTCTCGCCGGCCGGGCCCTGCGGCCCTGGGCGACCCTGAGGGCGATCGTCGCCGGCCGGTGCACGCTTGCCGGGCGACGTGGTCGACGCGGGGTCGTCGGCGTCGCTGTTACGCGGCGTCGCGGAGGTCGAGCGATTGCCCTGCTGTGCCATGAACTCTCCTGTCAGCATCGGGATGTCGGACCGACACGGCCGAGCCCGATCGAAGTGTCGATGTAGGTTGCGTCGTCCGTACCCAGGCGGCCGGGCTCCCGAGCCGGCACGAGGGGTCGGCGCCGGACGGGTAACCACGACCTGCGCTCGCGGACGATCTACTGGCGGGTGAACCGGACGGCACCCGCACTGCGACGGACCCGCTGGTTCGAGAGCGCCGCAGTCATCGGCTGCCCGATCAGGGGTCGCCGGACAACGCGACGGCCCCATGACGAGTCCCACTCGGGGCTGGGTTTATCGCTCTTCCGGACTTGAGAGTGCGAGGTCGCCCGGTGCAGCAGCGACCGGATGCGGTAGTTGACGCTTCTATACTTCGTCAACCCCCTCGCGGAAGATCTTTTGCCCTCGCCGGGTGCTGTCAGCTGACCGATGTGGGGGTCATGGCAGTGGCGAGGAAGCGGTGCAGTTGGCGGGCGATGTAGCGCTTGAGGCAGCGCCGGATCTCGGCTTTGTTCTTGCCCTCGGCGACCCGGCGGGCGACGTAGGCCGGGGTCTCCGGGCAGCTGCGCGTCCGGGTCTTGACGATGGTGTGGATGGCCTTGTTCAGCGCGCGGTCGCCGCCGCGATTGAGACGGTGTCGGGTGTGCTGGCCTCGATCGGGCTGATCCCGCCGAGGGCGGCGTAGGCGGCGTCGTTGCGGCAGCGTCCGGGGTGGGAGAACGACACGATCGCCTGGGCAGCGCTGACCGGGGCCGATGCCCTTGCGGCGGGTCAGCCCGGGCGCCAGGTCGCCCACGATCCGCTGCAGCTGGCAGCGGTTGTCGTTGAGCTGGCGGCGTCCGTCGCGCAGCGCCACCGCCAGCCGCCGGATCTCGGCGTGGCGCACGGCCTGGGCCCGGGTGGCGTCGCGGGGCGGGCGGCGGCGGGCGAGGACGTTCAGGGCGGCGTCGGTGAACTTCCCGCGGGCCAGTCGGCTGGGGGATCAAGGGCTGCCGAAGAGGTGGCCGACGGAGCGGGCCCGTACCTCCTCGAGGGTGCCTGCCTGGGCCCGCGCCCGGGCCAGGAGCGCATCGAGGGCCGTGACGTCGAGTCGGCGCTCGTGTTCAGCGACGAAGCGCAGGGTGCGTCAGCCGGCTGCCTTCCCCTCGACCCGAGCCGTACTGCCTCGAGTTCGACGAGGCCGCTGAGCGGGGACGGGTTCAGGAGCCGACCGTTGAGTCTGAGCGGGCCCGCCTTCTCCGCGGCGATCTGCGTCGGAGGGCCGGTCGGGGTGCGAGGCGGCGAGTCGACGGGCGAGGCTGAACACCGAAGGCGGCGCCCGCGAGGTGGTCGTTGAGTAGATGCCCAACAAATCCCGAGAACCATGATACCGCCGCTTTCGCCTCCTACACCGGCACGGCTCCGGGTGCAGCCCTACGGGCGCGCGACCCCAGCGGCCGTTCTGTTGTCTCCGATCTGGGTAAGCCGTGGCCGTTGACTTTCTCGCGCTGGTTGGCCGGAGGTCGTTTGTGAGCATTGTCGTGGTGCGGGGTGCCGAGCCCGCGGTGCACACTGGAGAACATCGTGTCGCCGATCGGTGGCATCGTCTTCGCCCTAGCCCCCGGTGGCGACATGAGGGCTCGTCCGAGCCCCGTCTGCCGGAGGTGTGGGTTTGATCGATGTCCCCAGCGTGCCCACCCCTCGACGAAAGCTGGTTCGGCCTTCCGGCCCGGCCACCGCGAGCGCCCCGCCACAGGGACGGATCGAGGATCTGAGGCTTCGCGCGCGGGCGGAATTGGCCACCGTGCCGGCGCTGAGGCGGGCGGCGCGGGGCTGGCTGAACAGGATTGACCTCGACGCCGAGACCGCCGAGGACGTCGTGATGGCCACTGGGGAGGCGGTGACCAACGCCGTCGAGCACGCCTACCCGCATGACGCCCACGGAACGGTCCGGCTGGTGATGACTGAGACACCCGGCTTCGGAGGGGGTATCGAGGTCCAGGTCGGCGACGACGGACGCTGGCAGGAACCGCCCACCGCCCCCGGGTTCCGTGGCGCGGGTTGGACATGGTGCACGCTCTGGCCGATCAGGCCAGCGTCACCACAACCCCCAAAGGCACCACGGTGGCCATGTGCTGGAACCGGCGATAGCCGCGGGGCCGCGCGGTAGCCACTACGGGTGCACCAGTACGGCCCCGACCACCGCAAGGAACGCCTCCGGCGAGCTGGTCACGGCGCCAAGACGTTGCGGTGGGAGTCCCGCAACCCCGGCGGCGAGTGGGTGCCCGGCCTGCTCGGTAGCCGCGAGGCCGACCTGCCCTCTAACGCGAGCACCAGATCGCCATGGCGGCCGCGGCCGGGGAGACCGTGATCCTCTGCGAGAGCGAGCCCTCCTGCGACGCGCTGCGCGGCCACTACGCCACCACCTGGGCCGGCGGCGCCGGTAGCCCCACTGAGCAGTTGGCCAGTGTGGGCGCGGTCGATGTCGTCGTCATCCCCGACCACGACGACGCAGGCCTCGCCTGCCTCGAGCGCATCACTGATGTGCTCCCAGGCGCCGGGTCCTGGTCGGTGAGCCCGGTGAGGACGCCAAGGACCTCCATCAGCGCCTCGGCCTCTTGGCCTTTGCCGAACTGGTGCGCGCCGCATCCACCTCTTAGGCCCGCGCTCCCAACCGCCGCCTAACTCGTGGTCGGCTTTCGCGACGTTGGGTAGGCCGAGCGATGAGGCCGGCGGATGGACGTCATGACCCTCGGGCTCATCGCTATGAGGTCCCTACATGGCGACGCCCGCCTCGATCTGGTCCGCCAGCCGGCACCCGGTGGGGTCAGCGGCGGCCGCGGGGCCGACCCGGGTGGCGCGGCGGCCGAGCGCGAGGCCCCGAGCACCGCGACCGGCAGTTCGAGCACCATCAGCGGCTGCACGGTGGCGATCTCACCAACCGATAGCGCCAAGACGTGGGCGCCGAGGCCGCCCACGCCGGCCAGGAGCCCGCCCCACCACCCCGGACGACGAGCCAGGTTCCCCATCAGACGCCACGGCGACAACCTCCTCTCCTCGAATGAGACAGCTCTGCTGCGGGGCCTGTGGGGCTTGTATGGTGCCCACTCGATGAGGCACGGGCAGCGGGCTCAGGAGCACCCTTCGGGGTTCTCGGCGTGGTGAGCGAGGGCGGGTGGTCGTGGGCTGAGGTCCTCACGGCCTTGACCGACCGATCCCACCTGGTGGTGGGTGAGGACCTGTCGGCGATGGTCGACGAGGTGGTGGCGCCGATGGGCCTGCGCGCCGATGTGCTGCTGGTCGACATGGGGCAGCGGGTGCTGACCTCGATGCGCCCCGTACCGGCCCCCGTGCTGTCGGTGGACGGGACGCTGGCGGGGCGGGCGTTCCAGCACGGCGAGTTCGTCGCCGGCCTCACCGACACCGGGCGCCGGGTGCTGTGGGTGCCGATGCTCGACGGCACCGATCGCGCCGGGGTGGTGCGTCTCGAGCTCGACCCCGACGTGGTCGACGATCTGGAGTTCCGTCGCCGCTGC
>JAVXWR010000621.1:0-3852 GCA_032230725.1 Actinomycetota bacterium | reverse complement strand
GGTCGTGACCGCCCCGGCCGGCGTCCTGCTGCTGCACCGCCCGGGCGAGACCCCGCCCGCCGTCCTGCCCGGCGGACGGCCCGAGGCGCGCGAGTCGCCGGGGGCCACGGCCGAGCGGGGCTGCCTGGAGGAGACGCGGGTGCGCATCCGCGCCGGGCGCCAGCTCGGCCGGCTGGTCAGCGACGGGATCGCGACGACCTACGTCGCCGCCCGGCCCGTCGTCGAGCCGGCGCGCGGCGAGACGGCGGTGAGCCTGCACGTCGCCTGGTACACCCTCAACCAGGTCGAGCTCGTGCTCCCGGAGCTCTGGGAGCCGGTCCGCGCGCACCTGGAGAGGTGCTTCGCTCGTGAGCACTAAGTGTCGCTATAGCGACACTTAGTGCTCACGAGGCCGAAGGCCACCTACACCGGCAGCACCGTCGGGACGATCATCGGCCGGCGGCGGTAGGTCTCACCGACCCACTTGCCCACGACCCGGCGCACCGACTGCGCGATCCGGTGGGTGTCGGTGATCCCCTCGGCCTCGGTGCGCGAGAGCTCCATCTCCACGAGGGCGACGACGTCCTCGAGCGCCTTCGGGTCGTCGGAGAACCCGCGCCCGGACACCCGCGGGGGCGCCACCGCGCGTCCGGTCGCCGCCTCGACGGCCACCGTGATCGAGATGAAGCCGCCCTCGCCGAGCACCAGCCGGTCGGAGAGCGTCGACTCGCCGACGTCGCCGACCTGGTTGCCATCGACGTAGACGTGCCCGACCTCGACCCGCCCGGCGATGGCCGCCTTGCGATCGGTGACGTCGACGACGACCCCGTCCTCGGCGATGACCACCCGCTCGGCCGGCACGCCGACCCGCTTCGCGATCGCGGCGTTGGCGCGCAGGTGGCGCCACTCGCCGTGCACCGGCATGACGTTGCGCGGGCGCAGCGCGTTGTAGAGGAACAGCAGTTCCCCCGCACTCGCGTGCCCGGAGACGTGCACCTTGGCGACGCCGGAGTGGACCACCTCGGCACCGAGCCGGGTCAGCCCGTTGATCACGGCGAACACCGCGGTCTCGTTGCCGGGGATGAGGCTGGAGAGCAGGACGACGGTGTCGCCCGGAGTGATCGTGATCTGGCGGTGGTCGCCGCGCGCCATGCGCCCGAGGGCCGAGAGCGGCTCGCCCTGCGAGCCCGTCGACACGAGGACGACGTCGCGCTCGGGCATCGCCAGGGCGTCGTCGAGGTCCACGAGCAGGCCCTCGGGGATGTCGAGCAGGCCGAGGTCCGCGGCGATGCCCATGTTGCGCACCATCGAGCGACCGGTGAAGCAGACCTTGCGCCTGTGCTGCGCGGCCGCGGTGAGCACCTGCTGCACGCGGTGCACGTGGCTGGCGAAGCAGGCGACGATGAGCCGGCTCGGAGCCTTGCGGAAGACGTCGTCGATCACCGGGGCGATCTCGCGCTCCGGCGTCACGAACCCGGGCACCTCGGCGTTCGTCGAGTCGATCAGCAGCAGGTCGACGCCCTCGTCGCCGAGCCGGGAGAACCCGGCGAGGTCGGTGAGGCGCCCGTCGAGCGGCAACTGGTCGAGCTTGATGTCCCCGGTGTGCAGGACAGTGCCGCCGGGGGTCCGGACGGCGACGGCGAGCGCGTCGGGGATCGAGTGGTTCACCGCGAAGAACTCGCAGTCGAACGTGCCGTAGTGCTGGCGTTGACCCTCGCGGACCTCGAGCAGGTGCGGGGTGAGGCGATGCTCCTTGCACTTGGCCGCGACGAGCGCGAGCGTGAAGCGGGACCCGACGACGAGCAGGTCCGGCTTCTGGCGCAGCAGGAACGGCACGGCGCCGATGTGGTCCTCGTGCCCGTGGGTGAGCACCAGTGCGTCGATGTCGTCGAGGCGGTCCTCGATGGCCCGGAAGTCGGGCAGGATCAGGTCGACGCCGGGCGAGTCCTCGCTGGGGAAGAGCACGCCGCAGTCGACGACGAGCAGCCGGCCGCCGTACTCGAGGACGGTCATGTTGCGGCCGATCTCGCCGACGCCGCCGAGCGCGACGACGCGCAGGGCGCCCTGGGCGAGCGGCTTCGGCGGGGTGTCGGCGACCGCGCCCGAGGTCTGCGGCACCGACTGGGTGGGCGTGCCGGTGCCCCCGCAGTCGTGGTCGGCGTGCCCGGCGTCCTGGGGCTTCGCGGGCCCGGGCTGGCGGTCCTGGCCGCCCTGGCCCTGGTTGCCGCCACTACCCCGGCGGCGCTGTGCGGTCGATCGGCTCACCGGGTCACCCCGGTGGGGTTCTCGCTGTGGATGTCGTTCCTCCTGGTCAGGGGGGCGCCGCCCGGCGGGCGTCGGGACGACGCCGGGTCACGGGGCGTTCGCCCTCGGGTGCGACCCGTCGCGGGCCGCGGGATGTTCGGGTGGCACGACGCCCGGAGCGCTCGGCCGGCGACCCGAGGGTCTTCTCCGGTGGCGCGGTCTGCGCTCTCGACGGGCGTGCTCATGCCGCACCCACAGTACCGCCCACCCCTGGGGCCGGTGGTACGCGAGGGTTCTCCGGCCTACAGCCCCCGGTCGAGGCCCTTCACGGTCGCGACGTCGGCGGGCTCGCCGTCGAAGGACACCACGGCCTGCTCGCGTCCGCTGGTGAAGACCACCAGCTCCCCCGGCTCCCCGACGATCGTGACCGGGCGCGGGCCGCTCCTCGCCGCGTGCTCCCGGCCGTCGGGGGCCCGCAGCGTGACCCCGACCGGGCTGGAGCGGTAGGCGAGCTTGCCGAGCATGCGAAGCGCGCTCCACAGGATCCCGTCGCGCGTCGGCTCCGCGGGCCGCGGCGCCCAGCCCTCGACCGCGCGGCGGACGTCCTCGTGGTGGATGAAGTACTCCTGGACGTCCACGCCGGCGAGGAAGGGCAGCGCGATCGGGCTCCACGACGGCGGGCCGCTACGGATCAGTGCGACGTTGGCGCCGAAGTCCCGCTGCGCGGCCTGGCTCTGCACGCGCTGGGTCCAGAACGACAGCGGCGGGATCAGGATGCCGGGCGCGGCGTCGGGGCGCCGCTCGCGGATGACGAGGTGCGCGAGCAGGTCGTTCGTCGTCCACTCGCCGGCGAGGGTCGGCGCATCGGGCCCGCGTTCGAGGAGGGTGTCGGCGAGGGCGTTGCGCTCGGCGGCAGCCACGGCGCCGGCGGACCGGGGAGCACTCATGCTGACCTGCTACCCCCTGCGGGGGTGGATCACCCCTCGGCGATGAACGGGCTCGACGCGACCCGCGACCCGTTCGGCAGCGCGCTGATCGAGAAGTCGGCGAAGACGTTTCCCACCTCGGCCTGCAGCACCTCGAGGCAGGCGACCGCGAGGTCACGGATCTCGACGTCGGCGTGCTCGGTGGCCCGCATCGCGATGAAGTGCCGCCAGGCCCGGTAGTTGCCGGTGACGACGATCCGGGTCTCGGTGGCGTTGGGGAGCACGGCGCGGGCGGCCTGGCGGGCCTGCTTGCGCCGCAAGGTGCGGTCGGGCTCGTCGGCGAAGCGCTCCTCGAGGCCCGCGAGCAGCTTCTCGTAGGAGGCCAGCGCAGCGGCGCTCGCCTCGGCGAAGAGCTCGTGCAGCTCGGGGTCGGAGGCGATGACGTCGGGCTCCACCATCGCCGCATCCCGCTCGGGCACGTAGCGCTGCGAGAGCTGGGAGTAGGAGAAGTGCCGGTGGCGGATCAGCTCGTGGGTCAGGCTGCGCGACATGCCGGTGAGGTAGAAGCTCACGGTCCCGTGCTCGAGCACCGAGAGATGCCCGACCTCGAGGATGTGGCGCAGGTAGCCGGCGTTCGTCGCCGTCGCCGGGTTCGGCTTCTTCCACGACTGGTAGCAGGCCCGGCCCGCGAACTCGGCCAGCG
>JAVXWR010000831.1:0-2640 GCA_032230725.1 Actinomycetota bacterium | reverse complement strand
GGCGCGACGCTCAAGCAGGACGACATCGTCGCCCACTTCTTCGTCTGCTCCACGCACGACTGGTTGCTGTTCTTCACCACCAAGGGGCGGGTGTACCGCGCCAAGGCCTACGAGCTGCCCGAGGCGTCACGCAACGCCCGCGGGCAGCACGTCGCGAACCTCCTCGCCTTCCAGCCGGACGAGGACATCGCGCAGGTCATGCAGATCCAGAACTACGAGGTCTCGCCGTACCTGGTGCTCGCCACCCGGAGCGGGCTGGTCAAGAAGTCCCGGCTCACCGAGTTCGACTCCAACCGATCCGGCGGTCTGATCGGCATCAACCTGCGCGGGAACGACGAGCTCGTCGGTGCGGTGCTCTGCTCCGGCGACGACGATCTGTTGCTCGTCTCGGCGGAGGGCCAGTCGATCCGCTTCTCGGCCACCGACGAGGCGCTGCGTCCGATGGGGCGGGCGACCTCCGGCGTGACGGGCATGCGGTTCAACTCCGGCGACCAGCTGCTCTCGCTCGGCGTGGTCCGCGACGGGACGTTCCTGTTGGTGGCGACCAGCGGCGGGTACGCCAAGCGGACACCGATCGAGGACTACCCGGTGCAGGGCCGCGGCGGGAAGGGCGTGCTCACGCTGCAGTACGACCGCCGGCGCGGCACCCTCGTCGGAGCCCTCATCGTCGAGCTGGAGGACGAGCTGTACGCGATCACCGCCACCGGCGGGGTCATCCGCACCACGGCGAGGTCGGTCCGCAAGGCGGGCCGCCAGACCAAGGGCGTGCGACTGATGAACCTCGGCGACGACGGCACGCTGCTCGCGGTGGCCCGCAACGCCGAGAGCTCGGCCGACCCGGACCTGGGCGGCCCGGACCAGGCGCCCGACACGCTCCTGTGATCCCGGGCAGCCCCCGGGTCCTGCCCCCGACGACGAGACGAGCACCGTGAGCACTGCGACACCGGACGAGGACGACGCCCGCGAGAGCGGGGCCGGCGCGGACACCGTCAAGGGCACCCGCGGTGACATCGCCGCGGACACGGTGGTGACGAAGCCCGCGACACCCGCCGACGGACCCGCACGGCCCGCCGACGGACCCGCACGGACCTCCGACCAGGGCAGCCGGGGGTCGGACCCGGCCGCCGCGGGCGGTCCGCCGCCGCCGTGGCAGCGGGCCGGCTCCCGCAGTGAGACCGGCTCCCGCAGTGAGGCCGGCTCCCGCAGTGAGGCCGGTTCTCGCAGCGAGGCCGGATCCCGCAACGAACCCGGTGCCCGCAGCGAGTCCGGAGCGCGGCCGGCCGAGGGCGAACAGCGCCCGGCCGGCCGGCCGAGCCCCGGCCCGAGCGGGGACCGCCCGCCGACGCCGCCGGGCGGGACCCCCCGTCCGTCACCGCAGCCCGCGCCGGGTGGGACGGCCCCGTCCGGCGGGCAGCGGCCCACGTCGCCGCCCAGTGGCCCGCTGCCCACGCAGGGCCAGGGACAGGGCCGCCAGGGGCAGGCCCCGCGCCGCTCGAACACGGCCCTCATCGACGCGCCGACCAACCAGCTCTCGCCCGAGCAGCTCGGGATGCGTAGCCGCGAGCGGTCGGAGCCCGAGCCCGACCTGGACGATCTCGACGAGGACCTCCCGACGGCCCGACCGTCCCCGCGGGGCAAGGTGCCGCGGCGGGCGAGCCTGCAGGTCAAGCGCTTCGATCCGTGGTCGGTGCTCAAGCTGGCGCTCGTGCTCGGCGTGGCGCTCTTCTTCGTGTGGATGTTCGCCGTCGGCGTCCTCTACGCCGTCCTCGACGGCATGGGCGTCTGGGCGCAGCTCAACGGCACCTACCAGGACCTCACGTCCGACACCGGCGGCGCCGGCGGTCAGCTGATCACCGCCGGCGGCGTGTTCGGTGTCGCCGCCATCGTCGGGGTGGTCAACACGATCCTGTTCACCGCGCTCGCCAGCGTCTCGGCGTTCATCTACAACATCTCCGCCGACGTGGCCGGAGGCATCGAGGTGACGCTCTCCGAGCGGGACTAGATCGGATCCGGTCGCCACCCCGGTGGCGGTCGGGCCCGACACCCTCCGGTAATCTGGACCCGCCACCGCGCGGGGGCCCATAGCTCAGTTGGTTAGAGCGCGTCGCTGATAACGACGAGGTCGCTGGTTCAAATCCAGCTGGGCCCACCGGTTCGAAACCCCCCCGACGTCGAACGGCCCCGGAGCATCGCGCTCCGGGGCCGTCGTCGTGTCGAGGGCGGTCAGCCCGAGAACGCGGCCGCCGATGACCCGTTCTTGCCGCGGGACTCCCAGGCCTCCACGACGTTGTTGGGCACGCGGCCCCGGTCCGAGACCTCGAAGCCCTCGGTGCGGGCCCAGTCACGGATCTGCTTGGAGGTCTCGCGGTCGTACCCGCCGGGCGAGGTCGCGCGGGGGGTCCCCGTGCCGGCCCCACCGGAACGGCGGCCGGCGGGACGGCCGGACGCGCGACGTCCCCCCGTGCGCCGGGCCGCCGCGACGTACTGGGCGAGCGAGTCGCGCAGTACCGCAGTGTTCTTCTCGTCGAGGTCGATCTCGTAGGTCACACCGTCGAGCGCGAACTCGACGCTGGTGATGTCCTCGGACTCCTCGCCGGTCAGGTCGTCCACCAACGTGACGACGGTCTTCTGAGCCATCCG
>JAVXWR010000828.1:0-2834 GCA_032230725.1 Actinomycetota bacterium | reverse complement strand
CGAGCGGGGCCTGGCCACCGCCGAGGTCACCCGGCGTCGTCAGGAGGACCCGGCGGCGGACGCCGAGGAGTCGCCCTCGCTGGGCCGCGCCTTCCTCGACGAGCTGAACAACCCGTTGACCCCGGTGCTCGCCGGCGGCGCCGTGCTCTCCGCGGCGATCGGGGCGGTGGTCGACGCGGCCATCGTCGTCGGGGTCACCGCCGCGTCCGCGCTCATCGGCGGCGTGCAGCGTGTGGTGACCGACCGCGCCGTCGCGGGCCTGCTGGAACGCTCCTCGACCCGCGCCCGCGTGCTGCGCGACGGGGTGCCGACCACGGTGACCGCGGACGACGTCGTCGTCGGCGACGTCGTCGAGCTCGGCCCGGACGACGTGGTGCCCGCCGACTGCCGGGTGCTGCGCGCCGACGCGCTCGAGCTCGACGAGTCCTCGCTGACCGGCGAGTCGCTGCCGGTGGGAAAGACACCGGCGCCGGTGATCGCGCGCTCCGTCGCGGACCGCCGCTCCATGCTCTACGAGGGGACCACCGTCGCGACCGGCCGCGGCCGCGCCGTGGTCGTGGCCACCGGCTCGTCCACCGAGGTCGGGCGATCGACGGCCGCCGCCCGCGCCAACGCCCCCGTCGCCGGCGTGGACACCCGACTCTCGGGCATCACCAAGGTGACGACGCCGCTCGCGGTGGCCTCGGCGGCCGCCGTCGTCGGGGCCGGCGCGGTCCGCGGGCTGCCGCTGCAGCAGAACCTGCACGCCGGGGTCAGCCTCGCCGTCGCGTCGGTGCCCGAGGGCCTGCCGTTCATCGTCTCGGCCGCCCAGCTCGCCTCCGCGCGGCGCCTGTCCACCGAGGGCGCCCTGGTGCGCAACCCGAAGACCATCGAGGCCGTCGGCCGCGTCGACGTCCTGTGCTTCGACAAGACCGGCACCCTCACCGAGGGCAAGCTCGCGCTCTCGGCGATCTCCGACGGCGTGAAGCTGCGCCCGACCGACCGGCTCCGCAAGCGCCAGCGCCGCGTGCTCGCCGCCGCGCTGCGCGCCACCCCGCGCCCGAAGGCGGGGGAGCGGCTCGCGCACCTCACCGACCGGGCCGTCGTCTTCGGCGCCCAGTCGTTCGACGTGGACCCCGAGCACAAGCGCCCCGGCTGGTGGCCGCTCGCCTCGCTCGACTTCGACCCCAGCCGCGGCTACCACGCGACGCTGGGCGAAGCCCGCGAGGACGGCGTGGCGCAGCGGGTGCTCTCGGTGAAGGGGGCCCCGGAGGTCGTCATCGCCCGGGCCACCGACTGGGCGGGCGTCCCGCTCGACGACGAGGCCCGCCAGCGCCTCGTCGACCACACCGAGCTGCTCGCGGGCCAGGGGATGCGGGTCCTCGCCGTGGCCGAGCGGGCGCAGCCGTGGCCCAGCCCGGAAGATGGACCGGCCGGCGACGAGAACGCGCCGCTCGAGGTGGCCGACGACGACGTCGCCGACCTGACCTTCGTCGGCTTCGTGGGCTTCACCGACCCGGTCCGCGCCGGGTCGCAGGCGACCGTGCGCGACCTGCGCGACGCGGGCGTGCAGGTCGTCATGATCACCGGGGACCACCCGAGCACCGCCGAGGCGGTCGCGGAGGAGCTCGACGTCCTCGGCGACGACGGCACCGTCATCACCGGCCAGGAGATGGACGAGCTCGACGACGACGCCCTCGACGCGGTGCTGCCGATGGTGCGGGTCGTCGCCCGCGGCACGCCGGCGCACAAGGTCCGCGCGGTCCAGGCGTTCCAGCGCCTCGGACGCACGGTCGCGATGACCGGCGACGGCGCGAACGACGCCCCGGCGATCCGCCTCGCCGACGTGGGCATCGCCCTCGGCCGGCGCGGTACCCCCGCGGCCCGGGCCGCGGCGGACCTCGTCGTCACCGACGACCGCCTCGAGACGATCCTCGCCGCGCTCGTCGAGGGCCGGGCGATGTGGGCGTCGGTGCGCGAGGCCCTCGGCGTGCTCGTCGGCGGGAACCTCGGCGAGATCGGGTTCACGGTGCTCGGCGCGTCCACGACCGGGACCTCGCCGCTGACCGCCCGCCAGCTGCTGCTGGTCAACCTGCTCACCGACCTCGCGCCGTCGCTCGCGCTGGCCGTCCGGGCGCCGCAGGCCTCGGACGCGCGCTCGCTGCTCGCCGAGGGCCCCGAGGCCTCGCTGGGGGACGCCCTCAACCGCGAGATCGCGCTGCGCGCCATGGCCACGGCCGGCGGGGCGACCCTCGCGTGGGCACAGGCCCGGGCCACGCCGTACGGCAGCCCGGCCCGGGCGCGCACCGTCGCGCTCGCGGCCCTCGTCGGGACCCAGCTCGGCCAGACCGTCGTCGCCGGCGGGCACCGCAGCCCGCTGGTGATCGGGGCGAGCGTCGTCAGCGCCGGGGCCCTGTTCGCGGTGGTGCAGACGCCGGGCGTGAGCCAGTTCTTCGGCTGCACCCCGCTCGGGCCGATCGCCTGGGGCCAGGCGGCCGGCTCTGCCGTGGCGGCGACGGCGGCCTCGGTCGTCGGACCGGAACTGGTGGCCCGCTACGGCGACGTGCTGGCTCCCGAGGGCTCCGTGGTGGCCGAGATGCTCGATCGGTTGGGTGACGTCCGTGACGACGCGGCCCGCCGCTACGTCGAGCTGCAGGAGAAGGTGACCGCTGCGCTCACCGGGTGAGTGGCGGTGGTCACCCCGGGGTGTTTGTGCAGGTCGCGGGCAGGGAACACTCACAGTGACCTCGTCGGTGACGACCGTGCACCGGCGTGAGACCCCGAGACAGAGGAGTAGTGGACACCGCCATGGCCGACCGTGACGTGAAGCCGACCGACGACGGCTGGCAGGTCCT
>JAVXWR010000810.1:0-6278 GCA_032230725.1 Actinomycetota bacterium | reverse complement strand
CTGTCGGCGCGTTCCGGGCGGAACCCTCCCCTGCCGCCCGCGGCCGTGCTGGGCTACTACCGGACCACCGGGGACTGCCGTGACCTCGACGGCCCGGCGGCGTGCTGGTGAGTCACGGCCTCGCCCCCGACACCACCCGCGAGCCCGGCACGAGGTCGTACCGGCAGCTCGGGTACGGGTTCTCGAAGAGCATGAGGGCCACGTTGTCGTCCACGTCGGGGAAGTCGTGGAGCCGGGTGCGCAGGTCGGTGACGTCCGCTTCGCGGTAGGCGTTCCCGACGATGCCGCCGTGGTCCGGGTCGGCGGTGAAGTCGGCGAGGGCGGAGCCGCTGGTCTCCCCGAAGCCGAGGAAGCCGTCCATCGTCTGCGTGACACCGCCGCGCTGGATCGGCTGATGGATGCACGGGAAGAGGAAGGAGTTCTCCCAGGCGACGGTGAACGTCCCGTCGCGCGGGAGCACGGTGGTCATCGGCGCCCAGCGCTGCGCCAGCGGCGCGGTGAAGGCCAGCCAGCCCCCGACGTCGGTGGTGGTGTCGGTGGCGACGAGGCGCACGAGCGTCGCGTCCGGCGGGAGCACCTGCGACTTCGTCATGTCGATGCCGCGCCAGCCGGTGCTGTCACCGGTCTCGCGGACCGTGCTCGAGCTGAGCGGCTCGACGTCGGGGGCCCCCGGAGCGGCGCGCCCGTACTCCAGGCGCAGCGAGTTGCCCTGCCCGAGCCGGCCCGAGACCTCCGTCGTCAGCGCCACGTCGCGCGTGGAGCCCGGTGGCAGCCGGAACCAGCCGGTGGTGAAGGTGCCGGTCCGGGCGTCCGGGGACCGCCCCTCCGACGGCTCGAGGAAGCTGCCCCACACCGGCAGCCCGCGCGGCAGGCCGGGGGGCGGCGGACTGGTCGGGAGCACGGCGTCGCGCGGGAACGCCTGGTCCGGCGGCTCGTCGTCGGCCGCCGGGACGGGCCGCAGCGGCAGCAGGGCTGTCTGCTGTGGGGTGAGCACGTCGATGGCGCGCTCGGCCCCGCACCGGGTGGACGCCGGGTCCTGCCAGGCGTCGCCCGCCGGCGAGTACGTCTGCGTGGTGTTCGCGGCGGACAGGGTGAAGTCGGCGACCATGCGCCCGGTGGTCGCGGCCAGCGCCACCGTGCACAGCAGGGGGATCGCCAGCATCAGCGACCACGGCCGCCAGCCCCGCCCGCGCCACGTCGTCACCAGCGCGACGCCGAGGGCCAGCACCACGAGCACGAGCGCCCACCACTGCGGCTGGTCGAAGTAGAAGCCCTTCACCGACGGGTAGTCGAGCCAGGACGGCATGCCCAGGCCCCACATGAAGCCCCACCGGTTGCGGCCGTGCCCCGCGAGCGCGATCACGGCCACCGCCGCGACCGCCGACGCGAGGACCGCCGGGACCGGCACCTTCCCGTCGCGGGTCGCCACCGCAGCCCGCACCAGGCCCGGGCCGGCGATGAGGACCAGCGCCAGGAACGCCGCGCCCACGCCGGCGATGGCGCCGAAGTGGTGCGAGGGCTTGCTCGGGGTCGGCAGCAGCAGGACGAAGGCCAGCACCGTCGTCCAGCCCGAGAGCATCAGCCGGCGCGGCACCGGCAGGTCCCGCACCCGGGCGATCACCGCCGTGACGAGGAACCACACCAGCGCGAGCAGGCAGAGCAGCACCGCGGTGCGCTTGGCGTAGGTCCCGAACCGGGAGGTCTGGTCGAGCAGGGACGCGTACCGCTGGAACTCCAGGTACCAGGTGTCGGCCCGCTGGATCGGCGCGAAGATCTGCTGGGAGCGGACGAAGTCGCCGTAGGTGCCGTCGGCGAACCCGGCGACGGCCCCGAGCGCGCCGGGCGCGATCACCACGAGCCAGCGCGGCGGGATCTCCCACCAGTGCGACGACCGCGCCCGGATCACCCGCCACGCCGTCGGGCTCGCGGCGAGCAGCGGCGCGAGGCAGATGAAGCCGGTCGGCGCGGTCATCAGGCCGATCCCGCCGAGCCCGACGGCCAGGGCCAGCAGGTCCATCCGCTCGCGCTCGATCCCCTCGGCGACGACGGCGAGGGCCGCGGCGGCGAACACCGCGGTGTAGGGCTCGGGCCGGGTACCGACGTCGTAGGGCAGCCACCACGCGAGGAAGGCCACCCCGAGCACGCCCCGGCCCGCGAACGCCAGCCACCGGTGCTCGCGCCACGGGTGGGTCACGCCGGGGCAGCGCGCCACGAACACCCGGACCGCGAACCAGGTGAGGATCCCGAGCACCACCGACGGCACCCGCAGCGCGACCGGGGAGCCGCCGGCCTGCTGCTCCCACCACGAGAGCAGGTAGTAGGGCCAGGAGAACGGCGTGAAGCCCTGGTTGTAGAGCTGGTAGTAGTTCGGGACGTAGCCCGCGTACGGGACGTCGGCGGCCATCGCCGCGTAGTAGCCGTCGTCGTCGGTCAGCGGCGCGAGGTAGAGCCAGGAGAGCAGGGCCACGACGACGACCGGGTCGACGAGCCGGGGGCGCCAGCGACCCAGCCCGGACAGCACCTTCGCGTCGATCCGTGCCCACCACGCGGGGGCCCAGGGCGGGGGTGCCCAGCGCGGCTCCGGTGTCCGGGCCGCGTCGGCCGTGCCCGTCCGGTCCGTCGCAGTGCCGGACGCGGCCTCCCGCCAGCGGGTCCGGCGCCTGCCGAGCCAGATGGCGACGGTCGTCGCCAGGCCCCCGAGCACGACGGCCAGCACGATCGCCGTGATCAGGCCCGACTTGAACGAGCTCGGCGAGCTCGCGTAGCGGTCGTCGGGGTGGACGGCGACGGCGAGGTCGGCCGGGGTCGCGCCGGGCAGCGCGCGCAGCGAGGTGGACAGCGCGTCGACGTCGGGCAGCGCGCTGATCGGCTTGGCGGCGGGCTGCGAGTTCGGCGGGATGTTCTTGATCTCGTCCGGGTCCGGCTCGCCCATCCGCGGCGTCAGCTGCCCGAGGAATGCGCCGTCGCGGCTCACCGACACGCGGGCCGCGTCCCCGGCCACGTCGTAGGAGCACTCACCCGCCGGGAGCCGCTCGGCGACGATGTCCTTCCCGGCGCTGCGCACCGTCACCACGTCGGCTCGGACCCGCACCGAGAGCGCCTCGTCGTCGAAGTCGCTCGACGTCGGCGACATCGTCGTCAGGAGGTAGCCGTCCGGGGTGGCGCCCGCTGCTCGGGCCGCACGGCAGCTGAACCGCACGGAGAACGACTCCGGTTGATAGGCGGCCAGCATGAGCATCGTCGGCTCGGGGCGGGTCACGTCGACCGGCCAGCGGATCTCCGGGGCGTTCTGGACCACCGGCGCGAACGGCAGCAGCACCCCGCACACCACCGCGACGAGCGCCGACGCCACCGCGACGACCCGTGCGACGAGCAGGCCGTCGAGCCCCCAGTCGTCGGGACCCCAGCGGTCCGGGCCGTCGTCGGGCGTGAAGACGTCGGTGGTGCCGGACGCGGGTTCGGGGCCCTCGTCGCGGTCCGGGTCGTGGCCGTCGGTGTCCGGGGCGTCGGTGTCCGGGGCGTCGGTGTCCGGGGCTGCGGTGTCCGTGACGTCGGTGTCCGGGGCTGCGGTGTCCGTGACGTCGGTGTCCCGGGCGGCGGTGTCCGGGGGCGCGGTGACCGGGGTGGGCGCGGAGTCCGGGGCGCTCGCGGGATCGTTCCGCCGCACCGGGACGAGCCGGCCCGGTCCGAACCGTCCCGAACCGGTCTCCCCGGAGCCGCCGGAGCGGGGGCGGACCGACACCAGGCGGCGCAGGAGCAGGCCCGGGGAGGTCGCGGGCCCGGAGTCGGTGTCCACGGCCTCGGACGGCTCGACACCACCGTCGGTGCCTTCGCCCACGCCGCGCTCCTTCTCGTCCGCCGTGCCCGACGGACGGTGACGCTAACAACCGCCCGGCGCGGGACCCGTGAAGCGGGCCGCGTCGTGCACCGGTCGTTAGATTCGACCCCGGGCGACCCCCGCCCGGACCTGGTGGAGGAGGCCCGCCTGACGACCACGACGACGGCGCGCCCGCCCGACGTCGACGAACCGGCCCCGCGGCGCCCGACGCGGGGACGCCGGGTCGCGGCCGAACTGGGCGTCGTCGTGGCGTACCTGCTCGCCTCGGGGCTGCTGTACCACCGGGTGCTCGGCGACCTCGCCGGGCGGGCCACCGGCGCGGTGTCCTCGGACTCGTCGCTGTTCACCTGGTGGCTGGGCTGGACCTGGTACGCCGTGGGCCACGGCCTGGACCCGCTCACCTCGACGGGCCAGAACGCGCCGGACGGCGTCAACGGCATGTGGAACACCGGCGTGCCGGTGCTCGGTGTGCTCCTCGCGCCCGTCACGGCGACCGCCGGCCCGGTCGTGGCCGACAACGTCGCGATGATCCTCGGCCCCGCGGTCTCGGCGTACGCCGCGCACCGCGCGCTCGCCGTCCTGGTCGGACCGCGGTGGATCCGGGCACTGGCCGGGCTGGTGTACGGGTTCTCGCCGTTCCTGGTCGCCCACGCCTGGGTCGGCCACGCGAACCTGGTGTGGTCGGTGCTCCCGCCGGTGGTGCTGTGGGCGTCGGTGCGGGTGCTGGCGGGCCGTGGTCCCGACCGGAGCGAGGTGCGGCCGTGGCGGGACGGCGCGCTGCTCGGGCTCGCGTTCGCGGTGCAGGTCTGGCTCTACACGCAGACCGTCGCGCTGGGGGCGGTGGCGCTCGCCGTCGTCGCCGTGGTGCTCGCGGTATCGGCGCCGCGGGCGGTGTGGCGGCGGCTGCCCGCGCTCGCCCGTTCGCTCGCCGCCGCCGGAGTGGTGGTCGCCGTCCTCTGCGCCTGGCCGGCGTGGGTGCTGCTGCGCGGGCCGAGCCGTCCGCGGGGCCCGATCCGCGACGCGCTGACGGTGGGCGCCGACGCCGCCAACCTCGTCGTGCCCTCCCCGCTCACCGCGATCCGCCCTGGCACGGACGCGCTCGCCGCCGGGCTGCGCGCCTACCCGGGCGAGCAGGGCTCCTACCTGGGCGTGGCGATGCTGGTGGTGTTCCTCGCCGCGGTGGTGCTGGTCCGCTCGCGCGCGGTCTTCCTCACGGCCGTCGTCACGGTGCTGCTCGGAGTGGCCTCGCTGGGGACCTCGCTCGCCGTGCTCGGGCGCGACACCGGTGTCCCGCTGCCGTGGCGGGTGCTCGCGGACGTGCCGCTCCTCGGGCAGGCGGAGGCGGGCCGGCTGGCGCCGTTCGTCGCGCTCGGTGTGGTCGCGGTCTGGGCGCTCGCGCTCGCGCACCTGACCCGGCCCGGGGCGAGCCCGGCGACTGGGACGGCGACGGGGACGGGGCGAGCGTGCCGGCTCGGGCGGGCGGTCGTCGTCGTGGGGGTGCTCGCGGCAGCGGTGACGTGGGTGCCGGTGGACGACCAGCGGACGACGCCGGCCGACGCCCCGGCCTTCTTCACGGCGGGGGCGCCCGGGCTCGGGCCGGCGGGGCCCGACGGCGGCCCGCCGATCGTCGAGATGGTGCCGCGGCCCTCCCAGGTCTGGCAGGGCGGCGGCGACCCGCTGCGCTGGCAGGCGCTCGCCGGATACTCCTTCCGGCAGACCGGCGGGTACTTCATCGGCGGCAGCGAGACCGCCCCCGTGGTCTACGAGGGGGAGGTCGGGGCCTTCCAGCGCGGGGTCGCCGACGGCGGGCGCGGGGACGTGGCGGCCGCCCGGGCCGACCTCGCGGCCCGGCACGTGAGCGCGATCGTGGTGGTGCCGACCGCGGTCACGGACCCCGACTCGGCCGTGCGGTGGGCACGCGCGGTGGGCGGCGGACCCGGCCGTTATGCGGAGGGGGTGTGGATCGTCCCCGTCTGTCCCGCGGGTCGTTGCGGGGCGTGACTCGATCGATCACGAGAGGGGATACCGTGGAGTCCCGGATGAGCGCGGCCGGCGACGGTCGACCACGGAAGAGCACGGGAGGCGCGGCCATCGCTCGCAGGGACACGCTCGTCGAGAACGACCTGGTCATCGTCCTGACCTACTACGCGCCGTACGTGTCGGGACTGACCAACGTGGCCCGGGACGTCGCGGAGGGTCTCGCCGCGCGGGGGTGGCGGGTCTGCGTGGTCGCCAGCAAGCACGACCCGTCGCTGCCGACCCACGAGATCCTGGGCGGCGTCCGGGTCGTCCGCGCCCCGGTGCTCGCGAAGGTCGGCAAGGGGACCATCGGGGTCAACCTGACCCGCATCGCGCTGCGGGAGATGCGGCGGTCACGGGTCGCGAACCTGCACCTGCCGCTCATCGAGGCCGGGCTGCTCACGTGGCTCGCGCCCATCCC